>JAOZUR010000017.1:33152-34419 GCA_029938555.1 Candidatus Sabulitectum sp.
TCTGGTTGTTCTGATTGCAATACAGGTATAGAATTCTCCCAATAGACAGTAACAGTTGCTGGATGATTTCCATCAAAAGGTTCTCTTGAATATCTAGCATCAAGTTGTGCTGCAATAATAACAAATGGAAGAGTTATAATGAGCATAGGTTTCAACAGATGCCAAAGGTAGATGAAATTATCGCTAATTAACCCCCAAGCAAGTCGCAGAACAGTTGGTGGACTTTCAAGATAAAGAAGCATTCCAAGAGCTCTGGAACCCATTTTTGTCCGCAACTTAGAAATCGCCGGCTGGTTAGAGGTTTTTTTGAAAACCAAAATCATCATTATTCCCGCCAGAGCAGAAATCCACATAAGCCCCCAAATAGCATCAAGGGATTTAAAAGGGACCAGTAGAAGATCGAAGAAAGTATTCATTAAACTACTTCCTCCTCTGTAAGAACTCTTTTAATCAAAGATCCCATTTGAGTAAGTGTGGGATTTCCTGGGACGTTCTTCAAAGATGTGACAAAAGACCCGGGACAGATATCAGGGGAGACACAGTGAGTGCCGCTCCATGGATCAAGGTTGTCTGTTATCACATCCTCTGGAAATGCTCCTAGTGTGGTTTCCCAGCTTGCCCTGTACCCATGCGAGTAACCAACAAGCATGTCAGGAGCCCAGGATGGTAATTCCATATCCGGGTACATATCTTCAAGAATAAAAAGAGTTTTTACAGGTCTATCACCTGTTACAGGATCAACAACAGCTTCAAGAGATGTTTTAAGATTGTTCATTAGTGCTCTTTTGTCAGCCAGTGTAACTATTCCATCTTTTTCCCGGCCAGCCTGATTGATATACAGACTATTAAGACCCATTCCATAAGCACCTGTTTTGCTCCAGTCTAGGCACGCATACATGTCATTATTTCGCTGGTATGGTGATGAGATTTCAGCAAAACCTTCAGCTGCAAGAAAAGAATTTAGGTTAAAACTTCTTCGGAAAGGTGCAAAACCGTGATCAGACATAAGAATGATTTCGGTTCTATCATCAAGAAGCTCCATTGCTTCACCAACGGCTAAATCAATTCGTGCATATAAATCTGCAATAACAGAATGGAATTTTGGGTCAGTAGTGCCATATAATGGGCTGGCTGGATCCATTGATCGATAAAACATGTGAACATTTAAATCAAGACTTGCAAAGTAGAAAAACAGAAGACCTTCCTGGTATCGAGATAGTACTGAGTGAAACAGATTAAATCGTTCTTCTCTTACTAAATCTGCCTG
>JAOZUR010000017.1:34519-46982 GCA_029938555.1 Candidatus Sabulitectum sp.
GAAAGAGGTCCTAAAACGGGAAAAGAAAAATGCATCCATGGGCTCCACTGCTTTTCTCCAATTACAACTGAGTCATTTCCCATATCAATTCGAACTGCTTTGCTCTGTCTGTCTACCCACACCTTTACCTCAACACTCATTGTTGGATTACCTTCAATAAGGGAGTTCGCTGGACCGTCCACACGACAGGTATAACAACCGTCTCCATAGTCTCTCACAGGAATGACTACACCGCCTCCAGTATCATCTGAAATTGATCTTGGATCATCAGTAAAAAAAGTAAAACTGCCTTGGCTTCCTCTTACATCCGGGGTTCCCATGCCTGAAAGAAATAATCCGTGAGTATTAGAGGGTGGCGGTGGGAATTCCACAGGCAACTTAACCATAGTAACTGGAATGCCCATGTCTAATAACGAATTCCAGAACGGAGTTCCTTGTCTCAGAAGTTTTACGCCACCTCCGGAAATTGGTAATCTGAGCTTTCCAAGATTAAGTGTAGAGTCTGGTGGTGATACTTCTGAAATGGATAGATAAGGCATCATTGTTTTAGGATCTCGATGAATGAAATCAAAAATACCGTGAACCGGTGGTGGGGCACCTGTAATGAAATTTGACCAGGCCACAGGGCTTTGAGGGGGGTTAGATGTTCCA
Organism: Candidatus Sabulitectum sp.; assembly: GCA_029938555.1. Lineage (GTDB taxonomy): Bacteria > Fermentibacterota > Fermentibacteria > Fermentibacterales > JCC-6 > Sabulitectum. Next base: position 35,171 of record JAOZUR010000017.1, read on the forward strand.
AGTCTACTGAAACCACCAATTTCCATCAGTTTTTTTGTGTTTGGCATTAAACCGCGTTCCATAAAACTTGCAACCAAATTGGGATCCATACCATCAACACCAAGAACAATAAGCCTTTTTCCTGATTTCCGGGATATTCCTCCGCAGCCAGCACTTAATGCTGTTAGCGCAGCTGGTGCTAGTATTGCTTTTTTTAGAAAATCTCTTCTTTTCACAATACCCTCCCGTCCATGTAAGCCGGTGGTTTAATACCAAGCATTTTTAAAACTGTTGGAGCTATATCAATGATCTCCGGTTCAGCTGTGGAATACTTCCAATTTGTAAAAAGTACTGCTTTAACAAGATCAGAATCGTGACAGTGATCGCCGTTCCAGTGTCTGTCATTTGGATAGATTGCCTGTTTACCAACACAACCGGTTACACAACCCCAATCGGCACGATAACCAACATTGGTACCTGGAATAATATCTGGACTTCGGTTAATGTATCCGCCTGAATAGATGTCTTTTGCAAATTTTACAGAGTTTATAACAGAAGTGTTATTGTCTTTAAGCTGAAGTAGTTTTTCCCTGATTTCTTTCATAAGAGAATCAGCTAATGATACATCAACAATACCTTGACCCTCTCTATTTTTCATATTTAGGTTAATACCAGAAAGTCCCATTGCATAAGCTTTGGTTTGTGACCAGTCCACACCGTGGAACGATGCATCTATAGTTGTAACGCCATCTTCTAGAACCATAAAACCATTATCAACAAGCCATTTATTGAAATCAATACATGTATGGAATGAAGTAAATCCATGGTCTGACATAACAATAAGCCTCTGATTTTTTTTCATCATTTTCATTGTTTCACCAACAAGATTGTCCATCTCTATATACATTTTGTGGATTACACTGCCAGGTTCAAGACCGTCACCCCAGAACATATGCTGTATTCTGTCTGAAGTATCAAACACACAGACAGAAAGACCGTCTTTGCCGTTTGTAAGGGCATTAGTGAACATTCTTTTTCTTTCATCATAGTATGCCCATGCCATGTTTAGAAAGCTTTTCTCATCAAGGTGACCGTTTGAAAGAGCCCATGTGTCTTCAGCAAGCCCTAGTGTGGCGAATTGCCCTACAGCTCCTGATAGATATCTGGAATAGTGAACAGGGTGCGATAGTGGAACAACAGGACTTGATGGATCAACATGAAGAGCCGTGCAATAAACAACAGGTCCTTCAGTTATTCTAAATCTAGCAATTCCTTTTACTTTAGTTCGTCCTGCTTTGTAACACAAAGTAAGCCACTGTGAGAGTTTATCGCCTTGTACTTCTATTTTTTCATCACCGCTTTGTACTTCCCAAGTTCCATTTTTTTCTTGTTTAAAAAAAACTTGAACGTCAGCGCATCCTTCAGGGCCTGGAATAGAGCTTTCCCAACCAACCTTGTGTTTGTTTAGAACACAGCCTATTCCACCGGTGAACTGTGCTTTTTTTGACTCAGGTGCCATTACTGTATAACTACCCTGACTACCTCTAAGGTCTGGTACACACATACCGCTAAGAAGACGGCCATCCAGAGGTTCTGGTGGATATGTAATAGGAACCCTCAATACTGTTGATCTGATACCGTATTTCCCCAGAAGGCTCCAGAATGGTTTGCTCATTCTTAGCAAAGTGGAGGAAACCTCTTCTTTTTTTATACCTAAAAAGTTCTTCTTCACGAATGTTTTAGTTTTAACAGAACTCAGAACTGCAAGATATCGCTTTCTGTCAGCAGAAAGAAAATCAAAAATACCGTGCTTTCCTGGGTTTACACCAGTCTGAAAACTTGACCATGCAACAGGCGATACTCCAGGAGTGGTTGTTTTCATCCTATTATAAGTACCTTGTTCTGAAAGTTTTTTCAGATTCGGAAGATCCCCGTTCTCCCAGTATTTCTCTACAAGGTGTGGGGAAAGACCATCAAGACCAAGAATAACAACTTTTTCACAAGAAGATTTTAGAGGGCGTTTACTTTTTTTTACGGATCTGATGATAACCATAATGGGCCAAAAAAGGAAAGACAAAAGAGAAACAGCAATTGCGTTAAGGAATACAACGAATGATGTTAGTATTCCAAAGCCGGCACCAGGACCTATATAACCGTAAGCCAATGCAGGAAAAACCAGCATGCCAATAATAAAAATTAGTTTCAGGTGTAAGCCTCCCGTCAAGAGTTAAAAGCAATTATACTTACTCATAAGCTAATGGTAAAACAGTTAAGCAAAAAAGTTCCAGAAGGAGTCAAAATGAAAAAAGTATTAGTGATTTCGTTGATGGTTTTATTGGCCGGATGTGGTGGTTCAAAACTTCAACTTAATAACGCTACCGGTAATGATTTGGCATCAGTTACCCTTACGATCGGTGAAGAATCTCAAACATGGCATAATATATCTGCTAACAAAACTTTTGGATCTGATCTGCCAATACCAGATGGTGCTGTTAGCCTTCTAATTACTTGGGAATCAGCTGGTGAAGAAATGAGTATGGAATATCTTACTATTGATTCTGCCAGTAGAGCAGATAAAATTAGTATTTTATTTTCTCCTGATGAAATAAGCGTAAATTACGCCTTCTAAATTATTTACGGGGGAATTGATTCTTTTTAGGACTACCTGTTTGTTAAATAAATAAACATATTCCCGACTCAACTGAGAATCGGGAGTAATATGAAAAAAGTAACTGCTGGTATTGATATAGGTTCTGTAGCAATAAAAATCGCATTTTTACAGAACAAAAAGATAATAAAAACTGTTTATCATAGACATCTTGGGAAATCCATGGAAGCTCTTTTAGTTCTGTTTCAAGAGTATCCTGAATTGAATAACACGCCAGTTGTTTTAACTGGAAACGGATCAAGCAGAATCGCTGATTTTTCAAAAGTTAACATTGTTAATGAGGTTGTTTCACTTGCTGCTTCAGTATCTGAACTCTTGCCTCACTCAGGCTCTGTAATTGAAATGGGTGGGCAAGATTCTAAACTTTTACTAATGCGAAAAGATGCCACAGGAACCACAGTTATGGATGAATTTTCAATGAATTCTATATGTGCTGCTGGTACAGGATCTTTTCTTGATCAGCAGGCGGGGCGGCTAGGGCTTACCCCTGAAGAAATGGGAGACCTTGCAGTAACATGTGAAAACCCTCCGAGAATTGCTGGAAGATGTAGTGTTTTTGCAAAAAGTGATATGATTCACCTGCAACAGGTGGGCGCAACAGTGGCAGAAATTGTCAGTGGTCTCTGTTTTGCTGTTGCAAGAAATTTTAGAAGTGTTATTGCAGCAGGAAGACAATTCCGATATCCTGTAATGTTTGTTGGTGGAGTAGCAGCCAACCGAGGTATGGTAAAAGCCTTTGAAAGTGTTCTTGATGGTCAGGTAATTGTACCAGAGAATTTTAGTGCATTAACCGCAGCAGGTGCGGTTTTGTCAAAAGAACCCAAAATACTTACTGCTGAAAAGATCAAAGAATTTATTAATTTAACAGGCAATGATATTGAAACCCTTGCTTCGCTTGAGCCTTTCGCTCTTACTAAAGCAGACTTTACTTCTGTTGAAACACTTCCTTCAAAAGGAATTTACCTTGGGATTGATGTGGGCTCTATCAGTACCAATCTTGCTGCTGTTTCTTCTTCTGGAAAAGTTGTAAGCAGGCTTTATCTAAGAACTGCTGGAAAACCACTTGAAGCTGTGAAAAATGGTCTTAGACAAATGGGACCTGAAGTTTCTTCAGTTCCAGTTCTTGGTGTGGGAGTAACAGGCAGTGGAAGATATATGACTGGTGATTTTGTGGGAGCTGACGTTGTAAGAAATGAAATTTCAGCTCAGGCAAGAGCAGCAATTGAAATTGATCCTGAAGTTGATACAATTTTTGAGATTGGTGGACAGGATTCAAAATACATTTCAATTCACAATGGTCGTGTTGTTGATTTTGAGATGAATAAAGTGTGCGCTGCGGGAACAGGCTCATTTCTAGAGGAACAAGCCGAAAAACTTCACTTAAGAATTGAAGATTTCGGTCCTATGTCACTGGCCGCGGCAGCTCCTTGCAGACTCGGCGAAAGATGTACTGTTTTTATGGAAAGTGATGTGGTTTCTCATCAATCCATTAGCACACCTGTTGACCAGATAACTTCTGGTCTTTGTTACTCAATAGTCAGGAATTATTTACACAGAGTTGTAGGTGAAAGGAAAATAGGTAACAAGATATTTTTCCAGGGCGGTACTGCTCATAATCAGGGCGTAGTTGCTGCATTTAACTCTGTTTTGGGTGATGGTAAACAGGTAATTTTGCCACCTCATCATGATGTAACTGGAGCAATCGGAGTTGCACTCATGGCACGAGATTCCATGAAAGAGAATCAGAAATCTTCTTTTAGAGGATGGGATCTTTCAGAAAATGACTATACGCAGGATTCATTTACCTGTAAGGCTTGTTCTAACCTTTGCGAAATTCACAGAGTTACACTTGCAGATGGCACAGTTCTGGTGTACGGAGGTCGATGTGAAAAGTATGAAACAGGTTCAATGCAAACTATTAAAGGTGGGGAAAATTTATTCAAAGATCGAGTAGATAACCTTTTAAATAATTCAGGCGAAGAATGGGGCCAGGGGCCTGTGATTGGCATAGCAAGATCTTTATGGTTCTGGGAACTTTTTCCATTTTTTGGTACTTTTTTCAGATCACTTGGCTGCAGAGTTGTAGTCAGTGACGAATCCTCTGCAATAACCGTTCACTCTGGTGTTGAAAGTGTAGCTGCTGAAACATGTTTCCCTGTGAAAATTGCCCACGGTCATGTGATGGAGCTTATTGAGAAAGGTGTTGAAATTCTTTTCCTTCCTTCAATATTGAGAAACAAACCACAGGGTGATTTCTCCGAATCATACAATTGTCCTTATGTTCAGGGCTCACCGTATATTCTTGATGCAGGTCTTGTATTGAATGAAAAAAGAGATGTAAAAATTCTTAAACCAATTCTTGACTTTGCCCTTCCAGGTGAAGAGTGGATGAGTACATTGATAGAAACTGCGATTGAGTTAGGTTTTAGCACAAGCGCCGCTAAAAAAGCCTTAAAAGCAGCTGAACAAGCTCAAACTAACTTCACAGACACTAACAGAAAAATAGGCAAAAAAGCTATTGAGAATCTTAATGGGCGTAGAGGTTTTGTTGTTGTTAGCAGGCCCTACAATGGTTCTGACCCTTTAGTAAACACTGACCTTCCCGCAAAACTAACAAAACTTGGTGGAGTTGTAATTCCCCTTGATATGCTTCCAGTGTCAATGGAAAGAGCCTCTGAAGGTTACAGTAATATGTACTGGCATTACGGTCAGAGAATTCTTGCAGGTGGTATCACCATAAAAGAAAATGAAAACCTTCATGCTGTTTACCTAAGTAATTTTGGCTGTGGACCAGATTCATTCATTGAGCACTCTTTTAAAGAAATTATGGGTGAAAAACCTTATTTGGCCATTGAAATTGATGAACATGCAGCGGATGCTGGAGTTATAACCCGTTGTGAAGCATTTTTAGATGCTTTAGATGGTGCAGGCACTACTGGTACACAAGAGTATTATCCGCCTGAACAAAAAAAGCAGGATATAACAGGAAAAACGCTATGGATCCCTCTCATGAGCGAAGCAAGTTATCTTGCAGCAGCAGCAGTGAGAAATCGTGGATTAGATGCTCGGGTGATTCCACCAACAACATCAGAAACAGTTGCACTTGGTCGGACAGTAACCACTGGTCGAGAATGTTACCCTGCAATTATAACAGCAGGTAACATGCTGAAGATTCTTGAAGATAGAAATCCTGATGAATCAGCATTTTTTATGGCTACTGCGTCAGGACCATGCCGACTTGGAAGATATTGTAATTTCCAAAGACAGGTTCTAGAGAAAAAGGGATATACTAATGTACCTATCCTTACCGCTACATCCAGTGATTCCTATTCAGAGATCCCCGGTCTTGGTTCAAAAAAATTCCAGATGGATTTCCTTCAAAGTCTCGCAGCTGCAGATATTTTAAAAAGAGCTTTATTCAGAATTAGACCTTACGAAGTAACTCCCGGCAGTGCGGATGCTCTTTTCGTTAAATGGTTGAAAGAATTTGAGAAGGCTCTTGAAAAAGGCAGTTCACTGGCTGCTCAAGCAAAAAAGGCAGCTTCTGAATTCAGTAGCTTTCCACAAAAAAACATACCAAGAAAACCTATGGTTTCTGTTTTTGGTGAGATTTTTGTAAGGAATGATGATTTTGCCAATGATAATACAATCAAAAAATTAGAAGCTCTTGGTGCCGAAGTGATTTATACCCCTTTAACTGAATGGTTTGATTATGTAAATCACAGCTTCATTGAAAAATCCAAACAGAATAAGAAAACCGCTTCTGTGATCAAAGGAAAAACAATTAGTTTGGTTATTACCAAGGTAAAAAGAGCAGTAGAGAAACCATTTGATAATCTTTTGCAGGGAACTCCTCATGCTTCAGTTTCCCAGGTAATGAAAGCTTCAGCTCCTTATATGACAGAAAACATAGGTGGTGAAGCTGTACTTAGTATTGGGGCTCCTATTGCTCTTCTGGAGCACGGCGGAATTGATGGAGCTGTGAATGTTTATCCATTCAACTGCCTTCCCGGTACAATAGTTTCAGCTATTTCAAGAAGAATCAAACGGGATAAACCAGGCTTGCCTTGGTTAAATCTTGCTTTTGATGGTCAAGAGGATACGGATAATACTTCCAGATTTGAAGCTTTTATGGATCAGGTTCGCAGATTGCATCACGGTAAGAATCAAAAAATAGAAACAGAATAGGAGCAAAGGATGAAAGATGAAATTCAAGGATTGATCTCCTTTCTGGAGAATTCTCCAACTGCATCACATTGTGTTAAAGTATCTGCTGAGCTTCTGAAAAAAGAGGGATTTACCGAAATTCACATGGATGATAAGTGGAATGTTAAAGCAGGAGATAAATTATATGTAATTGACTCTGCTTCAACACTAGCTGCTTTTGTAATTGGAACTGAATCAGTATCAAAGTCAGGCTTTAGGATTATTGGAACCCATACAGATGCACCTGGTTTCAGGATTAAACCGGAACCTTATGCTTATACTGAAGGACTTTCAACTCTTGGTGTTGAAATTTACGGTGGCCCCACTGTGGCAACCTGGTTTGATCGTGATTTGGGAATTGCAGGCAGTGTTTCTTTTATGGAAAATAATATACTGACTACAAAACTTTTTCAAATAGACAAACCTGTTGTCAGGTTTCCTTCCCCGGCAATACACCTTAATCGAACAGCAAACAAAGATGGTTTCAAAGCAAATGCAGAAGAACAGCTTCTTCTTGTTTTGGGTGACAACGAAAATGATTATGAAATACTTAAGGAAATGATCGCTGATTCTGCTGGTATAAAAGTTGAACAGATGATTGATTTCTGTGGTGAAGTCTTTGATATTCAAAAACCAGCCTTAAATGGAATTAATGAAAACTATCTTATTGCAGCAGGAATAGACAATCAAGCAAGTACTCATGCTGCTTTAGCAGCAATAACAACAATACAACCTGCTGACTCAACAGCAATTGTTTTTCTTTTTGATAACGAAGAAATCGGTTCCAAAACTGTTAACGGAGCAGCATCACCCTTTATGGAAAGAGTACTTGAACGAATATCCGGAGCTAGAGATGATTTTTTCATGGCCTGTAGTCGCAGCATTAATGTTAGTGCCGACTGCGTTCATGCAATACATCCTGGTTGGATAAAAAAACACAGCAAACTTTCCAAACCTCAGTTGAACAAAGGACCAGCTATAAAAATGTCTGCTGGTGGCAGTTATGCATCGTCAGCGAGAACATCAGCTTACTTCATAAAATGTGCAGAGTTAGCTGGAAGCCCTATTCAAAAATTTGTTTCAAGAGCCGATGGGAAAAGTGGTGGAACTCTTGGTCCAATTGCAGCTTCGGGTACTGGTATTCCAACAGTTGATGTTGGTAATCCCATGCTTTCCATGCACTCAGCAAGGGAAATGGCAGGAACTGTTGATCATGAAAATATGATCAATTGCATGAAGGTTCATCTGCAAGGTGATATAGCCCTTTTCTAACACAATTACTTAATTCATCTAACTACATAGAGGTCTATTCGTAGACCTCTATGTTTTGTTTAAATTGTTAGTGCCAATTCTTTGATTTCGTGTATAATTCTAGAAATTGGTTGACTTCTCTAAAATAACTATGTTTGCAGTAGGAATTTGTTTTTGTTTACTCAATCCTGTTCACATTTATTTGAAAGGAACATTTTATGATATCAATTTTTTCTGTTTTTCTATCTCTTCTTGCAATTATTCCTTTTCCTGATCAGAACTACGAATCAAAAATAGATTTGTGTTCATCTGACCTTCAGGCTCGCGGTGCTCACTCTTTTGATGTACTTCACTATGATGTGTTTATGGAGCTTTTTGATCAGATTGAAGAGCTAGAGGGTACTGTAAGCATTCACTTTAAAAGCGAAGAGTCCGGCCTAAACCAGATAACTCTCGACCTGCTTTCCCTTACAGTGGATTCTGTTTGGGATTCTAGCGGTATTCTATCTTTCACCCAGGTCGATAGTTTTATCACCGTAAATCTATCATCTGATTTGAATACAGGTGATACAAGTACCGTATGGTTGGCTTATGGGGGCTCTCCTTCAAATAGTGGTTTTGGTGGTTTTTTCTGGAATAAACCGTTGGTTGATCACATAACCCATTTTACTGTTGGAATGGAACCTGCATCTGGTAGATGGGTATTTCCCTGCTGGGATGATATCTACGACAAAGCATCTATAAACACAAGTATTACTGTGAATGATACTTTGTTCGCTGTGAGTTGTGGAGAACTTGTTGATATAGAAGCTGGAACAGGTACCAATACTTATCACTGGGTTCATCCAGAGGAAATATCTCTTTACATCTGGGCAATGGCTGTAGGTAACTATCAGGTTGTTGATGATACCACGTATGATTGGATAAAATACTACACTCCAACAGAGTATGCTCAGTACATTGATGATATTTTTGGCAATGTTAGTTTAATGATTGATTGTTTTGAGGAAAGATATGGGTCATATCCATGGGGTGAAAATCTAGGATTTCCATTCCTTATGACAGGTGGTGGTTTCTGCGAACACAATACTATACCGTTCACTCTTGTTTCTCATGAGCCTATAGTTGCACATGAAATAGCACACCACTGGTGGGGTAACCTTGTAACAGAAGAAGACTGGTCTGAGATTTGGCTTGCAGAAGGTTTTGCAACATACAGTGAAGCAATATGGGAAGAGTATAATTATGGTCCTGATTTTTATGCACAGTACACTCTTGAAACCATGCAGTCATATCTAAATTCTGGTCAGATGTTTCCTATTGTTCCAGCTGAAAATTACTGGACCAACACTGTTTATAAAAAAGGTGGCAGTGTAATGCACATGTTACGGCATGTATTAGGAGATGAAATTTTCTTTGATGGGCTTCGTAGTTACCTTTCGGTTAATGCATACGGTTCAACAACAACTGCGGATCTGATAACTGCTTTCGAGACTGAATACGGTGATGATCTTAACTGGTTCTTTGATACATGGATATATGATTGGGGTTATCCTAATTATCAACTATTGTGGGATAACCAACAGGCTGGTTCGCATTGGGATGTGAACATCACAATTAATCAGATTCAAACTGTGGGTCCAGTTTTTGAAATGCCGGTTGATCTTCTTATTGAAGGAATATCTGAAGATACACTTATTGTTATGTGGAATGATGTAATAAGTGATAACCAGATATTCACTGTGAATTTTGAACCGGTTTCTGTAACGCTTGACCCAAACAACTGGATTCTGAGAGCTGGTTTACAAACTGGTATTGAAGAAGGGGAAGTGACTTCTAGTAGGCCGGATGTTTCAGTTTTCCCAAATCCTGCACGAGGCAGCGTTTCTGTAGGATGGTTACACCATGGTCAGTTTACTGTTAGCCTTTATGACTTGAATGGCAGATGTGTACTAGAATCAGAGATCACAGCAATGTCACCTCTTATTGACACTTCTAATCTGCCAGCAGGGAATTACCGAATTCTAGTTGAATTTGGTGAATTCAAAAATTCATCATCTGTGATTATTCTAAGCGATTGATACTGATAGTATATTAAAGCAGTATTCAATTATTTCAGGGGTGGCAAAACCACCCCTGATTCTATAAATGTAAGAAGAAAAGAGGTTTGTTATGGTTAAAAAAGTTGATGTTGTAATTATAGGTGCTGGTACTTCAGGACTTTCTGCACTTGGTCATGTAAGAAAAAGAACAGAAAATTTTGTGATTATAAATGATGGTCCTTACGGCACAACATGTGCCAGAATAGGCTGTATGCCTTCAAAAATGCTCATAGAAGCAGCAGACATCTTTCACAAGAGGCATCTCTATGAAGAGATGGGGTTCAAGTTAAACGGTACTGTTGAAGTTGATGGAAAAGCCGTACTGAAAAGAGCCAGAGGCCTTAGAGATATGTTTGTTTCAAGCGTTAAAAGAGCAACAAACAATCTTGGAGATAAAAATATCTCAGGTAGGGCTAAAATCCTGACTCCGAACCTTGTGGAAGTTAATGGCGAGCAGATAGAAACAAAAGCTATCATTATTGCCACTGGTTCAACCCCTGTAATACCCGCCCCATGGAAAAAATTCGGGAATCGAATGGTTACAAACGAAGATTTATTTGAAATGGAAGATTTGCCTAAAAGCTTGGCAGTGGTTGGCTTGGGCGCTATCGGCCTTGAGATGGCACAGGCTTTTAGCCGTCTCGGTGTTGAAGTTACAGGTTTTGATGCTTTGAATACCATTGGTGGTATAAGTGATCCTGAAGTAACAGCATCAGTTGTTAAAATTCTAGGAAAAGAATTCCCAATTCACCTAAATAGCAAAGTAACACTGGAAGAAGATGGCCCGGAAAGAATAATGGTTCGATCAGGTGATATTGAAGTATCAGTGGAAAAAGTACTTGTATCTGTTGGTAGAAAACCTAATACAGCAGGTCTTCATATGGAAAATTTGGGTGTTCCTTTAAACAAGATGGGAATTCCTGAATTCAATGAGAATACTATGCAGATAGGTGACTTACCGGTTTTCATTGCTGGTGATGTGAACACACGAGTTCCTTTACTTGCAGAAGCAGCAGATGATGGGCACATAGCAGGTGTGAATAGCATAAAAGATAATATTCAAAGTTACTGTCGCCGAACTTTTCTTGGTATAGTATTTACACATCCTAATATTGCTGCAGTAGGTACTAAATATGCAGATCTAGATTTAGAGAATACAGTAATAGGTTCCATGGATTACTCAGGGCAAGCCAGGGCCATGACAGCTTTGCAGAATCATGGAATGTTAAGAATTTATGCGGAAAAAGACAGTGGAAAACTCATTGGTGCTGAAATGGCCATTCCAGATGGTGAACACCTTGCACACTCAATCTCATGGATAATTCAGTCTGGTCTTACTGTATTTGAAGCACTTGAATTGAACTTCTACCATCCAGTGACGGAAGAAGGAGTTCGAGCTGCCTTACGGGTTGTGGCAAATAAAGTAGAAAAAAGAGAATCAGGCCCCGAGATTCCCGTTTGTAAGTAAGTGGAATAACTTATTCCATGAACATTTAGATTACTCCAGCAGGAAATTATTAGAAACCTGCTGGAGAATTTATCAAATTTACATATTTGCTTTACTTTATCATACTGAAAACTGTGTATTGTTTGTTGTATCTACTTA
>JAOZUR010000062.1 GCA_029938555.1 Candidatus Sabulitectum sp.
GCTTGAGATTCAAGAATTCTAACAACCATTGAGTAACTTAATCAACGATTCAATACTGTTACTCTTGTGAAATTTTTAGCTTCACCATTAGATGCTGAAACAAAATACAAACCTGATGGAACATCGCCCATGTTAATACTGTGCGTCCCCACTGTAAGATATTCATCTGAGCTTCTAATCACTCTTCCCTCTATATCGTAAAGAACAAGTTCGAGTTGTGAATCAACAACCATTTCCACCTTAATTTGCACAAACTGCTCAAGCGGGTTGGTCTCGGGCAAAATGGAAAAATGATTATCGGCGACTTCCACACCTGCTGGTACCCCAGAGAAAGAGAACTCAATCTGATTAACCTTTGGAGAAAACTCCGAGTCATTGGACAAAAAGACAACCCTATACTGAAGATAGTCAGTTGAATCCTCTAGAATTCCATCAAGAGATATGGAAGTGGTGAAAAGAGTATCAGACCACTCCCCCATATCTGAAGGATTAACCGATGATCTGAACTGGAAACCCACAGATCCTGTTTCAGTGCCAGAGACTTCTGATGCAAACCAGTCCCAACTATCAACCTGCCCCACTTCAAGTATCGAAGACTCGAGGAAACCCATCTGGCTGTACTCATAAAGCGTCAACCAGTTTAGAGCATTATCACGGCCACAAAGGATATCTGGAATCCCGTTATTATTATAATCTGCAATGGAAAAGCCGTTACCTTTTGCCTCATGAACATACTCGGTCCAACTGGGATCCGGGCCACCTTCATTAATGAACATCCATATTTCTAAATCACCCATTACTACTGCATCATTTAAGTTATCAATGTTTAAGTCAGTAATTCCTGCGTCATGCATGTAATATGGATACGTCGGAATATAGTGCAAGAGCCATTGCAAACCGGAACCATCAAGATTTTCTAGCCAGAAAGTATAATTTTCCCACTCTGTTCCTAAAATATCCATATCTCCGTCACCATCAATGTCTCCACCTCTAACTACATTGGTTATATCTAGCGGGAGGCCAGAGCTTATATCATGCGCTTGCCAGACACCACCAAATCCATCAACATTCTCAATCCAAGAAACTTCCATACCAGGACAGAGAATATCTAAATCACCATCACCGTCCATATCAATTACATCATTACGAAATCCACTATCCATATCAATATAATTTACAGTCCATGCTGAACCAATTACGTTCTCATACCAGCAATCATCATTCCCTACAATATCGATATCTCCATCCAAGTCAATGTCATGCAAATGACATGAAGCAAAATACTGGCCATCATCTATATGGTGTCTCTGCCACTGATTACCCACTCCATCAATGTTTTCCCACCAAACCAGAATTGAAGGATGAGAATAACTAAAAGTTGTACCTACGATATCAGTATCTCCATCAAGATCTAGATCCGCACTCTCCAAAGAACAAGAGTAGTCAAAAACAGAGTCAATGATAGCGATTTCCCAAGTACTTCCTCCATATCCAGGATTCCGTAACCATGCTACAGTAGAATCGGCAGCGAAAAGTGCGTCTATCTCACCATCAGAGTCAATATCACCCGCAGTGACCTCGGTTGGAACGTAAGAAGCAGCTGGGATGCTCACAGACAGGAAGTTAGATGTGAGCTGAGAACCCAGAGTAATACTGCCGGGAAGGGATGATACGCTAGTGGCTGTGAAGTAGTTGTTAGACCAGTCGGTAACTGGACCGGTCACTCCACTTTCACCAGACCAATCAGTTTGTTCCACCGTAAACGAGGTTCCGAGAAAAACAATCAAAACTGCTGAAACAATAAAACTCATGATACCTCCTAATGTACAATGCTACTAGTGCACTGTACAGCTTAATGTATCGGTATAATGCGCAGCTATCCTGGGCTCCAGTAAGGCACTGGTTTATGCGCATAGCACCGCTATGCAATTGAACTAGTAACGCCACTGGGGCTTTGGAGAGCCAGCAGGATGCGAAAGTTTAAATAAAATAACTCTTAACCAATAACACTGCAAGAGCGTACGACTCCACAGCCTAATCTATCTGACATTTGTTGGCAATGTAATATAAACAGGTAAGTACTACTTGCAATAGAATTTCAAGAATTCTTGCGAAATAAGTATAAGAAATTGCTACCTAGATTCTCTCTATCTTTTTGCAGGAATTCATCCCATTCAATTTACTTACTACCGTATGCCATTTACTATAGGCAAAGGAGGACATTATTAAGGTGTGGATACTATGGTTATGGACAACAACGATGCTGAGCAGCGTCATAGAGTACAGCCAACTTTCAAAAAGGTAAAGGGATTCCAACCTCTCCAGTTAAACTGGAAGGGCTACTTTGTGGATGCCGTGTTTCGCGGTGGCAGTAAGCACAGTAATTATGAAGACACTGTTCAAAAGATGATAATCCATGTGGTAGAGCAGATCCGCAAACACTACAGTGAAGATGTTCCAATCATTCTCAGGTGTGACTCAGGTTTTTTCGATCAGAAGCTGTTCAGATGTTTCCAGAAGCTTGGTATCAATCGTCCTCTTTTATTGTCGGCAAGGGCTGTAGGAGTAAGTTCAATTAGTTTTAACAAACCTTCTGAAGTACCAGCTTCCTGAAGTTCCCTATCGTGACTAAGGTTCTGAAAAGCCTCATTTTCATATCTGCTTAAAGTAACTGCTCCCCACCCTAAAAGCAAAGTCAATTCTTTTTGAGTCAGATCAAATTTGTGTCGAAATCCCTTAATTTGATCTGGAGTAAGCATTGAGTTTTTCTTTCTATACAGAGTATATGCTTCAGCTACAGGATCAGCATTACTTTTTGATGACTCGAACTCTTCAGAGCAGGAAGAACATTTATAGTAATGAACACTAACCGAAAACTCTTCTCCCCTGACTTTTACTGTTTGCTTGCCATTCATCAAGAGTAAAGTTAAACTTAAGGTAGAAAGACACCAAACCTTCATGCCCATAAATACTAAGCATCGATATGGGATTAAAGACCATGAATTCATCGTCCAGGCCCCTGGGATTCCATATATAAACAGTTTCCCATTCCCCATATCGAAACTCATCAATCTTTACCGTTCCCCTGCCTTCAGAGTTGAAGAGAGTAAAGTAGAGTGCTAGCTGCTCCCCCTCGTAGAAAATACGCTCAAAGGCTCTATCTATCACATCTACACCTGAAGGATCTTCAGGAAAGTCAGCTGCAACAGCACAGGTCAGAACAATTATTATCGGAATAATCAGTTTCATAATACCTCGCATTGATCGTGTTAAAATTAACTCTTAGCAATACACATAATATATGGTTGGTTGAGTGGTTACCCAGCTCCTATTTGATACAGAGATAGTATGAAAGTATAATAACCTGAATGTTTTAATTTTTGTATTATGAATACCATCATTCTAGGGGGGGCTCATGCGCTTTATACTTGTATCATTAATTGCTTTTTCGCTTTCCTTTGCCAGTTCAGTAACTCAAACAGACTGGTCTGCTGGTGCTGGAGTGCAAGGACCTGTTGCAGAATGGGGACAAGCTTTCTGGAGTACCGATGACGGAATTGATTACAGCGATGAGATACTACAATTAGTATCAGTTCTTATTGCACCGGTCAAAGATCAGCTTCCTGGAAGCACCGCTGGTGAATTATCAATTTATTCCATTGATATTGATAATGATGGTGACATTGATGTTGTTGGATGTACTGAAAGTGCAGGGCTCTACTGGTGGGAAAATACCGATGGAGTTGGAGAAGTCTGGGCTGAGCACATGATATATAATGCCATGAGCTTCAAAACTGTTTACTGTGCTGATGTAAATAGTGATGGAACTAATGATGTTTTAGCTATCGGACCTAATTGTGCTATGTGGTTTAGTAACACTGATGGTATTGGAGTTGCCTGGAATCCAATACTGATAGAGTATGTTAACTATGGTCAAGACATTTACTCATCAGACGTTGATGGAGATGGTGATATAGATGTTTTGGGAGCACTATATGAGCTTCATCAAATTATCTGGTGGGAAAATGTAGATGGATTAGGAAATACCTGGACCGAGCACATTGTTGATGGATACTGGTCTTATAAAAGCTCTGTTTCTTCAGCTGATATTGATGGTGATGGTGATGCTGATATTTTAGGAACAACAACTAATGGCAGAGTTATCTGGTGGGAAAATTCTGATGGTTTAGGCGCAACCTGGGTAGAACATATTGTTGAATCAAGTTTTACTGATGCAGTTGATATCCAATCCACAGATTTAGACGGAGATGGAGATGCTGATATTCTTGTTGTTTCGAATCAACTTGATGGCATTACCTGGTGGGAAAATATAGATGGATCAGGAACCAGTTGGACCGAGCATAATATTACTGAAGAGTTTAATGGAGCAAGCTCTGTTTACTCTTCCGATATGGATGGTGATGGTGACTATGATGTTCTTGGAGGTTCTGGTGGTTCAGGTATTATCTGGTGGGAAAATGCTGATGGAACTGGAACTACCTGGACACAGCATGTAGTTGATGCTGGTATTAGTAATATTATATCTGTACATGCCAACGACATAGACGGGGATGGGCAAATTGATGTTCTGGGGGCTTCAAATGTAATCTGCTGGTGGAAGTTATATGGCTATTCTCTCACAGGATTTATCGAATCTTCAATACTCGACCTGGATCGACTACCGGAATGGGATTCAATATCCTGGACATCTACAGAACCAGGCGGAACTTCTGTTGGTGTGCAACTTAGAAGCTCTGATGATTGGGCTGATATGGGAGACTGGTCAGACACGTTATCAACATCAGGAGCATCGATTACAGAAGTGTTAAGTGACTCAACCAGGTATGTTCAATACAGACTAATTTTGAGTACCGATGACCTTAACTATACACCAATAATAAATGACATATCACTTACTTACCTGGAATTTATAAGTTTTCTTTCTCCAACTCAAAGTACAATCTGGACGCATGGAGAAGAGAATCTTTTATTAACATGGTTATATGAAGTAAGTTCTCGCATGGCTGGAGACAGTGTTTCAATAGACCTTTTTAAAAACCAAGTATTTACAGAAAATATAACGGATGGAAATGTAGAAAATACCGGACAATTCACCTACAATGGACCTGTTCCTTCCTATTGGGAGCCGGGAAATGATTATCAACTTGTTATTACAGATAACCAGGGAAACTATGGATACAGTGATTTGTTTGAAATTCAACCGCAAGCTGGTATTGAAGAGGAAACAGCCGAGCCGATACTACTTCCATTTTCACCCAACCCTGTTTCCGGCTCTGCTAGTGCCTCAATCATTCTACCTGAACCAGCGGTAGTCACACTTCTTGTATTTGACACTTCAGGAAGAATGGTACGGAATAATACCGGTACACAAAGTGCAGGAAGTCATCGTGTTAATTTTGGAGAATTCAGCAGTGGTATTTATTTCTGCCGTATGGTAACTGAGGGTAATACAATCACGCAGATGTTTGTAGTTGTTGAGTAACTATTAAGTTAAACTAGAAACTTAACTTCAGTTGGGGTGTTTTCGGGAGACTGATGGATGGTAATGAATTTAAAGATTTCAGTGCGGCGAGAGTAGGAGCCATGCTCAATGGTACATGGGATTGATACGAATGCTATCTTTTGATTTGGTTGATCCATTATTTTATTGAACAGTTTTGAGTCGCGCATACTTCCTCTATCTCTTTGAAAGCAAGCAAACGTAATAATTTAACAGGTTCAAGGGAGGAACTTGCTTCGATTGTTCCAGCTACTCTATTAATAGGTATCACATTAAGTGGAACTTCAATGCCATCTTTATTAAGAACAGTCATGCTAATTTCAGTTATAGCCACAGGGACTTCTCTTGTGTATCGGATACCATGCCCAAAAATATCAAAGGACTCGGTGCTAGTTATTTTTATGAAAATACTTTTAACGGCAGGTTGGCTGCATAGGTTCAACAGTGTTCCCGCTTGGAGTCGAGGCCCTTCAACTCCATTTATATACAATCGGGTATTTCTATGGGAACAAAATCAGCACTCTCAGCCAGAGTTTCAAATTGAATCGTCTCTATATCAAGAGGTTCTTCAAAAGAGAAGAAGAGTCCCTCATAGAGTGCCGCTCCTGGCATGGTAGCCCAGAATGTTGTGCTTTCATTATCAAAAACATTTTCAGGTCATTTCAGTTCTAAGGTATGTTTATTGAAGTTGCATAACAAAGCTCCAAATATTCGACCGCATGAATTTCTTCCGGTAAAACAGCGATATCTATGTTTTCTGAAGGACTTTTGAAAACAGAATCCATTTCCACCGTTTCCGGCGGAACTTCAGTAACCTCTGATTCCAGATTTTCTGAATCTCCACATGAGAGAGTAGTTAAAGCAAAAAAAGTTAGCAACAGAAACAGAAATAAATACTTCATAACAACCTCCAAAGTAACCAAGACCTATAATGACTAAAACAATCGTATTCACTGTTTTCAAGGGGTTTATCAAAATGCTGGTAATCCTTATCGGACCAGTCTCCACCCCATCGCCATCCTAAAAGACGAAAAAGTTCGACAACCGGATGTCCTGGGTATAATGTGCCCAGTACCCGTTGATTATATACTGCCCCCTCGGGGGAAACTCTTCCATTTGAGCAATATGGATTTTGCATAGGATTAATGTCAACGGCGAGTCCATATGCATGTCTGGAAAGTCTTTCGGTACCTCCAACACAGCGGTAATTAAAAGCGGAAGTATTGTTCTCTGCCATTGAAATTGAATCACTCCAATTGTATTCTGCAATCGGAATAACAGATTCAAGAGGAAATTTCAGCAGTAGCATCTGAAGAAAGACAAGTTGCAGGTCATTAACCACCCTGATATCTGCGATAAGATTACCCTTATGTATTTCACCATCAAAACCCCAATACACGACATCAATAAGAATTTGATTGCCAATAATCCAATCGGGACAGTTTTCACTAACTCCACTAACGGCTTCATAGAAAGCTGCATCTGAACTACTTGAGGAACCGACAAATACCATTACAAGAGATAAAAACAACATAGTTTTACCTGCAGATGATGAACTAAAAAGCATATAATCCTCCACAACAATCTGTTTCAGATACACCCATTTACAAGACGATATAACGGAAAGAGTTATCATTATCAATACCACGAATCAATTAATTATCCAGGAGCTTAACTTCAATGGGTGCATCTTCGGAAAACTGATTGGTGATTATGAATTTAAATATTTTGGCACGGCTGGAGTAGGAGCCATGTTCGATGGTGTCTGGTAGGTTGGAGCGGTTTATGGTTAGAACATTACCTACCACTTTGCTGTGGGGTCTAGGGCCGGTATAACCGAGGGCAGCATCACCCCACTCACCAAAGCGAAATGAGATTTTTAATACATCATCATCTGTTAATCTGAAAACAAAAACTGTGTTTGCTTTTTTTATTGCATTTGCGAAAGGTAAACCCTTTGAAAGCTTGTAGTTGACAACAACTGCAGCCATCAGATAAACATTTCGGATTTGCGAGTTGTGGGCTATTTGAAGAACTTTTAATGCGAGAAAACAACCGAGCTATGTGCTATAATATCAACCTGTTTTTGTTAAAGTAAGTTTATAACTGAATTAATTCCTGCTTAATAAAGAAAACCCAAAAGCCATAGCGGAATCTTTGAACCGATCCCATGCTCAATATTATCAATCACAAGATAAGCATTTTCATGATATTCGATTTGTTTTTTTGTTTTACCTTTCCCGCCAATTTCAAACAGATATTTACTATTTAACAAAAAATCACCTTTTTTAGGCAGAGTAATTTCTCCCATTGAAGAAATGATATTGGCAAAAAACGTTTCTCTTACGGTTCCAATTGAAGTACTCGAGCCCAGAGCATAAAGCTGATTGGTATTATTTAGAAATATCTTTTCAACTTTCTCGAGTGAACCCATGATTTTTCCAGACTTTCGAAGCTGAAGAATAATCCCAGCATCCTCAAGATATTTTAAGTAAATCTTGATTGTTCTGTTATCAGCAACATCAACAATTTTTCTTAGTTTTTCATAATTTACTAAATAAGGAACATTCTGCGAGATGGCAACCAAGAGCTTTTTCAGTTTTCTTATACTATCGCCGGTCAAATTGGGATGTACTGATAGTAAATCTGCTTCAAGTGTAGTATGAATTTGCTGCTCAAGTGTAAGATAAAATTTTGCAATATCTTTAAATTCAACAAAATAAGGAAAATAGCCGAATTCAAGATACTGTTTAAAAAGAGGTAAAATTTTATTACCTGTTTTGCTTAAAGTCTCAATGATATTGGTGGAGTGAATATTGTGTTCTGAAAGGATTTGATCTAAAGAAATTGCACTTAATTCAATATCAGTCTGAAGGGCAATAAATTCTCTAAATGACATTCCATGCATCGTGTAAATAACAGCTCTTCTTGAAAGATCATTGCTTCCCTTATGCACTTCCAGAATACTACTTCCGGATGCCAGAATCTTTAACTCAGGAAATGTATCAAATATACTTTTTAACTCATTTGACCATCCCTCAAATTTATGCACTTCATCAAAGCAAATTAATTTACCACCAAATTTCACAAATTCTTCTGCTATTTCATAAAGCGAAAAACCTCTAATCAAAAAATGATCCGACGGGACATAGAGAATATCTTTTGAATAAATTTCATTATTTGAAATACTTAACAAATACTGTACTAGAGCTGTTGATTTACCAACACCCCTCTGCCCAAGTAAAATAGTAAAACGGTTATCCAAGTTATGTGTTTTGAAAAAATAACGCACGAATGGTCGTCGATAAATTGAAAGAAGATGTCTGCTAAGTTGATAAATTTGTTCAAGCATAGAATCTCCTTAGTACTCTGTCTGATAACAAGTGTCGGTGTAATGCGCAGCTATTACTTGGCTGGGCACTCGTAATGCATTACATAAATTCACCACTAAATATAGTAATGCATTCCCAGTTTTGCAACTTTCAGAAGAATTGCTGATTAATACAGTGCAAAATAAGGGTATTATCTTTGAGTATTTACAAGGTTAAATGGGAATCTCTAGAAGAATACACTAATCCACTTCAAGGATTATTACAGAGAAATAGACTTAGCGTGAGTGTATGAAATCAACTTGGCTAGTTTGGTTTTCTTCCAGCCAATTTCCTTATGCGAAATAGCTGTGATTTCTGAAGCGGTTAGCTTTTCAAAACTGATTTTTATATCTTTTAAGAAACCCAATTCAGTTTCAGACAGAGTACTTATGTGATTGTTTGAAATGGTCACAAGCTTCTCACCAACAATATCGGTATTAGGATAGAAAATCTCTTCTGTTTTTATTAATGACAAATCTTCTTCCATTAGAGCATATATTTTACGGTAATCATTTGGGCATGGACCGTAAGGCAATGCTGCATATCTTGCGCCGGTAATTGAAATCTGATTCTTTTTAAAGTAAACAAAATCGGCATAGAATAAAAGTTTGTTTAACTTTGTTTTTAAAACTCCCGTTCTAGAACAAAAGAATTCTACAACCGCAAAGAATTTTTCAATATTAAATCTTTGATAACCGTTTGTTATGTCTGGCTGAATAGAAGAAAGTGAAGCATCAAGAGAGGTGAGAAAATTAATTCTTTTTCCTCTTTTTTTTAGAAGAATGCTTATCAATCGTTCCCTTTTTTTATCACTGAGAGCATTAGGTGTTAACTCTATCAGTTTTAAAAATCCTTCTGCAGTATTAGCTTCCTGTAGTTCTCTGTCATGACTAAGGTTCTGAAGAGCTCCATTTTCATATCTACTCAAAGTTACTGCTCCCCACCCTAAAAGTAAAGTTAACTCTTTTTGAGTAAGATCAAATTTTTGTCGAAATTCTTTGATTTGAGAAGGGGTCAGTAAGCAATGCTTCTTTCGATACTTACTAAAAGCTTCAGCTACAGTATCAACATCACTTTTTGATGACTCAAACTCTTCAGAGCAGGATGAACATCTGTGGTAATGAACATTAACCGAAAACTGTTCTCCCCTAACTTTTACAGTTTGTTTGCCCTTAATATCTTCTACTTCTCTGTATTCTTCACAGATTGGACAAATCTTTTTAGTCATATTTCCTCACCTTAAAGGATAACTAAGAGGATACTCTGCAATATGAAAAGAAAGACAGAAAGCTTTTTTACCCTTATCCATAGTTATTACTTTTAGTTTAATGTAAATTTCCTTTGAAGCCTCGAGGACACCGAACACCCACAGTTCTCCTGAGCGATTTTTATCATCCCGCAATGGGCCATGAACATAATTCTTGTAAGTTAAGCCAAAGAGAATGGTATCCCTCATACTACCTGTGATTCCCAACTGGAAAAGTGTTTCCATATTTTTTTCCCGAGAAGCATAAATAATACCATCTTTTCCAGTTGCAGCTTCTTTGAATTCTTTAAGAAACAACTGCACATGGAATTTTCCAGTACTCATTCTTCTCTCTCAAATGTTATCATATGATAAGCCGATGTCAACCCTTCTCAATTTATCTGCTAAGCATTTCGAATCCTAGCCGAGCGTACCACATTTTTTCCGTCTCTCAATCTCAGCATGAATAGCTCTTGATTCTCTTCCACTTAACTTAGGTCTCTGAGTCAATTTTCTTAACTCAATATAACTTAAGCCTTCTAAATATTCCTGTTCCTTATCATTTCTTAGACTTCTTATTGACTTAAATCTACTTTTCTCCTCCAACTTCCTTTGTTCTTCTAGTTTAGTTGCGTTTTTATGCTCTTCTAATCTTGCTCTAGCAATGCTTTCTTTTTCCTTATTTTCTGGAATCTTTTTCCACCGGATAAGTTCTTCTCTATCTTTCTCTTCCACATCATTAAGAGCATAATTAACAGCAGATTCTTCAACCAGTATTGCAATATTTGCTACATACTTTGCATTACCAAGGCAGTTAAAGTAACCATATGCCTTCCAGCCATTTGTTGTGAATATTGAAACTCGATATTTTTTGATTCCCTTGTTTTCATAAACACAGTTTGTTTGATGGACTAACGTACTAAAACTCTTCGTTTTGTTAGAAGCTAAAAGTTGGTTAGCTTCATTTCTTTTAACTAAAGGTTTTCTCACTGTTTCCTTTTCATTATCAAATAAAACACAACCATATCAAATACAATCAGACGACTTCTTTAAAATACTTATGGGCTAAGAGATCAAGAGTACCTGTTTCTGAGGATACAAAATCTTGTGTACGCGAAAACCCGAATGGCTCAAAAAACAAAATCAATCCTTACTGTTCCTATACTTTTAAATATTTCAAAAGCAGAGTTGCACTAAAAGCATACATAAAATACTACAAGAAGAGAAATTGCACTTAATAATGTGGTAACAAGAAGAAGTGCAGAGGCCAAAGATGCATCACCACCATAACGCCTTAGAAAAACTACACCTAGTACCGCAGAAGGCATTGCTGCAAGAATAACCAGTAACTCACGCCACAGCTCAGGGAAATTAAAAGCAATTGCTAATTGATTGCCCAAGATGGGTTTTAGAAATAGTTTTAGTGAAATCACAATAAGAAGCGGGATAATAATTAAACGAATCTTCGGCTTTTTATACATTAACCCTACAGAAAGAATTGCCACTGGAGTTAAGGCGGCAGACAATACAGAGCTTAACTGGAAAAGAGGAGCTATAAATATATTTTCTTCCCTTGGAAGCTTCAGTACACTCCACAACAAGCCTGCTATAAGAGCGAAAAATACAGGAGATTTAAAAAACGCTAATGAAACTTTCCAATCAGACTTACCTAGTTTTTTTGATCCAAAATAAGCTGCTAAAATTGGACCCAGAATAAAGATTGGGTAACCCACGCCAATTTCAGAGATAATAACAGCTTCACTCATTGCCTCTGGGGTACCTGGGTACATTTGATTAATTAAAGAGTAACCCAAAAATGTTGAAGATCCAAAAGCTGAACAAAATACTATTGCTCCTTGTTTGGATTTTTCAAATTTCAATAAAACACTTATTCCCCATGCCACCAGAATGAAAACAACTTCAAGAAGCAGCATAACCAAAGCAGGTTTTATCTCTCCTAATGTTACTGATTGTTTTGCAATATTGGTGAAGATAATTGCTGGCAAAAATAGATCGGTAACTAAACGAGCAAAAGTTAAGGAATGCTCTTCTTTTAGAATTTTCTTCTGTCTTAATAAAACCGCAAAGAAATAAATCAAAGAAATAACAATTATAGAATTGATCATACCACTAGAGTTTCCCATTATCCTCCAAAACTAATTGCAAACAATAGCCACAAATACTTCATGGCTAATATTGTAGAATCCCATGATTACGCAAGCCTCAATATTGACAAAATCGAGACACTGACAAACTCACACGCACCAGATAGCAAATTACTATCAACATTTGCACCGAGTCTTAGTACAAAGCAGAGCTGGGAAACAAAACAAGGTTGATTGAAATGTATTGTACTAACTTTTGTTGACCATATTATTTTTATCCGGTATTATCAGTATTCGCATGAATGGAAAAACTCTGGAAACAGTTCACAGGAGAAAACTTTGACAATAACTTCTTCGACTTTCCTGCAAATTGAAAACATTTCAAAACACTACGGTGATATCCAGGCACTAAAAAATGTCAGTTTCAACATCCACAAAAACGAGATTCTTGGGCTCATTGGACCAAATGGTTCAGGCAAAACCACCCTTCTAGAAGGTCTTACCGGCCTGATGCCAGTGAACAGTGGCAAAGTTTATAAGCACGGTTCCCCGCTTCACCCAGAGAGCCGCCGAAATGAAATATTCTATCTTCCTGACGGCATTCTTCCCTACGGAGATATGCCTGTTTCTATTGCCCTTGAATTTTTTCGCAATCTGTACGGCACTGAAACAAAACAAATGATCAAAGTAATAAGCCAGCTGGAGCTTGATTCAGTACTGCACAAAAAAGTAAAAACCCTCTCCAAAGGATACAATCGGAGATACCTTCTGGCAGTTGCTCTAATGTCTTCACAACCGCTTCTCATTCTGGATGAACCATTTGATGGCCTAGATCTCAGACAGATGATCGGTGTTATTCACATACTACAGAATGTCTGTTCATCCGGCCGTTCTCTACTGCTTTCAATCCATCAGCTTGCAGATGCACAGCGTATTTGCCATCGTTTTATTCTGCTTGATGAAGGGCGATTATTGGCCCAAGGCACACTCCATGAGCTTCGCTCACAGGCAGGGTTGTCGGATGGTGGTCTAGAGGAGGTGTTCCTTGCTCTCACCTAAACTGTTTAAAACACTGTATGCTAAAGAAGTGCGAAGCCTCTTTTCAGTAAAAGCCTTCTGGATAATGCTGATAATTCTATCGTTGCTTACCGGTTTTAGTTTCATTCAGGCGGTAAGCCTGTTTTCACAGGCCAGCAGAACTGCCATACAGTACCCGGAAATGGCAAGGGGCATGACACCGCTGGACGGAGTATTCATTCCCACCTTCGGCGCTCTGTATTTAATCACCACACTACTCTTCCCATTTGTTGCCATAAGGCTTCTGAGTCTGGAAAAACAGAGCGGCAGCCTGAAACTTCTTATGCAATCTCCATTAAATCTGTGGAATATTATAGCAGTAAAAGCAGCAGCTCTTGGCTTGGGCTGGATGCTGGCTCTTGTTCCCGCAGTGTCTGCCATTGTGATCTGGACAACACTGGGAGGTCATGTCTGCTGGGCCGAGGTAGCAAACTTAACCCTGGGTTATACACTGTATGCTTTCATTATCGCAGGCATTGCATTTCTTGCAGCTGCACTTACCGACTCCACGGCAACGGCGGCAATACTTACATTGGCATTTACATTGGGTTCATGGATTCTTGACTTTGCAGCAGGTACACAAAGCTGGCTGCATGCCATCTCCGCCCTTTCCCTCACTGATTTCCTGCGTACATTCGAGCACGGGCTGTTTTCTCTTTCCCTTGTAACCCAAACTATTGTTTCTGCTCTGGGATTTATGGCTCTTTCAGTAATTTTGATTCATCCTGGAACAGCTATATGGGCGAAATTCAAGCGATCTACTCTCATCATTGCAACTGTTGTTCTTCTTGCCATACCGGCTGGAACCATCAGAGTTTACCAAGATGTAACCGAAAATCGCAGCAATTCCTTCAAACCTGCAGACCAGCAGGCATTGAGCCAGATGGCTGAGCAGTTAACAATTACAGTTTATCTTTCTCGAGAAGACTCTAGACTTCACGACTACCAGCGCAATATTCTAAGCAAACTTCATCGTGCAGTACCGGACATGATTGTAATTTACCCCTACGACTCAGAAAATACCCTTCTGGGAACAACAGCAAACGACAATTATGGAACAATAGAATACGATTATGCAGGCAACCAAGATAAAAGCAGCTCCAACAGCCCCAGAGAGGTTCTTCCTCTTATTCATGATCTAGCCGGTCAATTGGTAACTCCAGACTCTCTGGCGCAGTACCCAGGCTATCCCCTTGTGGCAGATACAGATTCCAGAGCTTCCCGTATCTGGTTCTACGCACTGCTGCCACTGTTGCTTGGTGTTTCCTGGTGGGCAAGTTTTAAATTCAAAGGTATAACCAAAAAAGAAAAGAGGACCGGTAAATGAAACAAACAAATAGTATCAAAACTGCCATGATTCTCACCCTTCTCATTGCACTTGCATGCGGAGCCGGAAATGAACCTCAGCAGCAAACAGCGCAACAGACAAGACCCCCTGCTCACACAGAATCAGTAATAGTAGAAGTAGAAACAGATACAACATCGCAAATAACAGCAATTGACTTTTCAGGTGAGCCCATTGGCGGCGAACCCACTTCATTCGTTCCAGCAGTGGGATACTGGACGATGGATATAGATGGCGACAACCCCGTTCTCTTCTTGGACGGCAGTAGATGGGAGCAAGGTCAGACCTCAGCAAACATTGCAGAGCAGGCTCGTGAGATATATGGTGACCGCTACTCTGAATTTCTTGACAATGTTCAGGCTTACGCCTACTTCCCCTTTGCCATAGCGAGAAATATTGAAAACTTCACTAATGGTGAGATCACCCTTCGCTTTAAAAACCTCGCCGGCAGAATTGATCAAAATGCCGGAATTCTCTTCGACCTGAAACCAAACGGAGATTACTATACCCTCCGAGGAAGTTCCCTGGAAAACAACCTTGTTCTCTGGCGGGTAGTAAGAGGCAACCGCAGCTCAGTTGAATGGATACGAAACACACCCACACCAACCAACCAGTGGCACGATTTAAGACTTGTGGTAAACGGCAGAGACATACAAGGCTACCTCGATGGCCAGCTCTACCTTGAATACACAATTGAAGAACCTGTTGACGGTAAAGTAGGCGTGTGGTCAAAAGCAGACAGCGAAGTTTACTTTGACGACTTCATAGTAACCCCAGAATAATTTTTTGTAATATCAACTTCCGCAGCGGTTTATAAAAGAATAATCTCTGCTTTAGAAGGAATCAGAGTTTTACTTCCACCGGAGTATTTTTCGGTGTCTGAAAAGAGCTTATGAACTGGAATATCTCGGTGCGGCGCGAGTATGAGCTGTGTTTCATTGGGTCAGGGTTGCCGGAACAGTTTACGGTGATGGCATTATCCACTACTTCATCAGCAGGAACAGGGCCTGTAAAACCCAATGCGTAATCTCCACCTTCACCAATTGGAAATGATATCTTCAAAATATCATCATCTTCTGATGTGAAAATAAATGTAGCTGAAGAGGGTTTAACCGCATTAGCAAACGGTCTTCCTTTTGTAAGTGTGTAATTGCCAACTGCAGCAGCCATAAGATAAATGTTTCGCATGGAAGCGGTGGTTGTTTTTAGTGCATTGAGAGTTAGAAAACAGCCAAGGCTGTGGGCAATGATATCTACCTGAGAAGCTGATTTTGAAATATTTGTAAGAAGTTTTCCAATTCTTTTTGATAATTGAGCGGCTCTTCTTTTGGCAGACCAGTAATAAAGCTTCTTGTTTCCACCAGGCCAGATTAAACCAATAACCATATCATGGGGAACCTTGTTGATTACCATCTGACTAGTGACACGAAGATAAGCATCACAGATTTTTTCAAAGGTATTGTTGTATCCATGAATCAGAATAACTACATGTTTACCTCTGATACTATCTTCAAAATTTTTCATGGAAATGGCTTTATTAGCTGATCGTCTAGGATCAACAAGGTTCACCATTTTCACCTTATCCTGTTTTGCTATTTCACCAGGTCTATAGAATCTTTTTCTGGAACTTATAATCGGGATCAGGCTCACTTTTCCTACCTTGCTTCAGAAAATAATATCATGTCTATGCCACATCAATTACTAACAATACTAAATTTTCTTCACCATGTCCTTAAAAGAAACTTAAATTATTCATTCGATTCTTATTAAATCCATATCTTACAATAGTTTATCACTATAGCGTACCACCTTCTGTTAATCGT
>JAOZUR010000063.1 GCA_029938555.1 Candidatus Sabulitectum sp.
TTAAATCATGCTCGCCAGCTCTGTACACCGCATGGGCATAACCATTACTGTCAAGAACCATATCAATATCTGATGAATCATAGAATCCAGTAGTAGTTTCAACTATTTCAAAAGTCCATTCTGTACTTTTTACAGCATAGGTCATTTCATCAGTGGCTGCCCTACTGAATATTACGTGAATATTATCACTTGAATCAATGACAAGATGAGGGCTCTCACAACTGCCGGAGGAAACAAGTTCCTGATTCCAACCGGAAGCATCCTGCCACCTATGCATTAAGCCTACGGTAGTATTATAAATTATATGCGGATAGTCATTACTATCAATGCCAATGGTTGTGTTTGCTTCAACATATTCACCGGTTCCAGTCAATAATTCATTATTCCAGCTGGAGCCATCATAACTGGCATAACTAAGCATTGGAATGTATTCCCAGTCAACATCCCATGCATAAGATATATGCGGGTTGTCGTTAGAATCCAAGGCAATTTCATTAAAGTATCCCGAGTAATCTCCTGAACCAACTGTGGTTATAACCCAAGGGCTGGAATCATTTGTGTTGAAAGCATATTTTACTGCAGAGCTTCCAAGATGACCATGCATGTATTCATAAGATACGCATAAATTATTGGAACTATCAATTTCAATATCACACTCAGAGCCAATGCCAGTATGGTCTTCAATCAACTCAATCTGCCACACTTGAGCATATGCTGATCCGAAACACAAAACGGATAAAATTGAGATAATAGCAAGTTGCTTCATGATTCTGTTCCTTCTTTTCTCTTTTTCAAACACCATTAATACCAACGCACCTTTTTGCAATCTTGGCAAAATATACTATTAATTTTAACCAAATGGCAATGTATTAGATTCAAACAAGTCGACTAGCGGAACTAAGTATGATATTTATTGGTTAACCCTGCAATGGAGGGTTTATGTTTCTTGATTTTTTAAAAAAATATGGCAGGATCAAAGTTTGTTTAGTTGGTGGAGTTTTTGTTGCAATACCAACTGCATTGGTAAGCTTAATTCTACTCTCTCATTTTCAAGGTTATATCGATCTGCTTGGAATCTTGTTGTCTTTGGGACTTCCAATGGTGGCTACTCCTATCATCTTGATGGTGCTTAGTAAATCTATTCTATCTTTAGATCAGGCAAACACTCAGTTAAACAAAAAGAACGAAGAGCTGGAAAAAGCAATAAATGAAATCAAAACCCTGAAGGGTTTGTTACCAATCTGTTCATCATGCAAAAAAATAAGAGATGATGACGGCTACTGGAATAAACTGGAGACTTATTTTGCAAATACTACTGAATTGCAATTTTCCCATGGTCTATGTGATGATTGCGCCACTGCCCTGTATGGCCAGCATGACTGGTTTGACAAATCAAAACAGCAGACATAACTACCTTATAAAACAAGTCTTACAGCAGTAATAGCTTTGTATTTATCTGTGAAGAGTTACTTGCAGAAATCATAGTTATCGCTGTATATTTGCCTCTAAGCACTGTAGAAGGGGTAAATTTTATGAGAGTTGCATTAGTAGTTCCGCCCTGGGGGCCAGATGATATCAGAGCAAAAGATACTCGGGGAATCAGCGGATGCTGGCCCACGCCGGGTTTACAATACATAGCGGCAGTTCTTCGCGATAGAGGCCATGAGATAATTTTTCTTGAAGGCTTTTTCTATACCAATGAAAAAATGCGAAAAATGATTGCTGATTTTAAAGCTGAAGCAGTTGGGGTATATGTGATAAGTTTGCTCTGGGAGCAGGCTTCCACTTTTTTAAATGATATAAAAATAGACAATCCAGATGTATTCACTTTTATAGGTGGACATGGTGCAACTGCAATGCCTGACAGGCTCATGGCTGAATGTGATTCTCTTGATACTATTGTTGTTGGCGAAGGCGAAATCACTGCCGGTGAGTTAATTGATGCTGTTGCTGCTGGCGAAGACTACAGCAAAATCCCCGGTTTAATCTTTAAAGACTCCAGCGGTAAAGTAGTAAGAACAGCTGCCAGGCCAATGATCCAAGACTTGGACGACTTACCTTTTCCTGCAGTTGAGTTATGCGAGATGGAGCGTTACTGGCCCAGTTTTGAACAGGTTTCAACTGTTCCAGCAATGCAGATGATTGGCAGCAGAGGGTGTAATGGCTCATGTATTTACTGTTACAAAATGTATGGCAGACACATTCGATTGCGCGACCCTGTAAAAATCGTAGACGAGATAGAAGGTTATATAAAAAATTATGGTGTCAGAGAGATAAAATTCTGGGATGAGCACTTCACCCATGACCATGAACATGTTTACAAATTCTGCGAAGAACTTTTAAAAAGAAAAATAAATATCAGATGGTGGGTCTCATGCAGAGCTGATTCAGTAGACAAAAGATTACTGCGTTCTATGAAAGCAGCAGGATGCTGGTGTATTAATTTTGGTGTGGAAAGTGGTGTGCAAAAAAATCTGGATGTACTTCTTAAATTTGAATCTATAGACAGAATAAGAGTTGCAATAAAACTGGCACACAGCGTGGGCATAAAAACCCATACAACTTACATCTTTGGTATTCCAGGTGAGACATTTGAAGAAGGTCTTGAAACAATAGATTTCGCCAAAGAGTTAAGTAGTTTTACAGTAGAATTTTTCCCTATTACCCCATTTCCAGGCACTCCACTGTACAAAGGAGTGATGCAGGGTAAATTTGGTAAAATGTCCAGCGCTCTTGATGATCAGGGAATGTTGCTTGACCGCCCCTGTTTTGTGCCGTTTAGCATGACTGCTGATAATATTATGGAATTAAGAAGGCTGGCTTACATCAAATACTTTTTCCGCCCGTCATTTCTTGTTTATAGAATAACCAATCTTATGTCACCGTTCCAGCTGAAGGCTATGTATTATGGTGCTTGGAGCCTTGTTCAAATGTTAGGGCAGCAGATAGAAAAGCTGGTTAAACCGAAGGGGTAATCCTGTGACTGTTAGTGTTACTGTGATTATTCCTGTGCATAACAATGCTAAGACCTTGGTACAGGTAATAACTGCTGTGAAAAATGAATTGCAACCAGAAGATTCTATTCTTGCTGTAAATGATAGATCCACAGATAACTCAGTGGAAATTCTTCATTCATTGAATATTCCTGTAAAAAATAGCACTGGAAAACCAGGAGCTGCCGGAACAAGAAATACCGGTGGTTTTGCAGCAGAGAATGATTGGATTTTGTTTGTTGATGCTGATGCTGTTGTACCCAGTGGCTGGAGAAAAAAGTTAACGAAACGGTTACAAGATGTTCAAGCTATTCAGGCTGTTTATAGTAGAAACGCAGTAGGTACCACTGCTGCAACCTTTTATAAGAATTATTATTACTTCCATACATTCACAAGAAGAATAAAAGGTCCCTACATTAAAGGCTGCGGTACCTTTTTCTTTGCAGTTCAGCGGAAACTTTTTACGGAATTAAATGGATTTGATGAAAACATAACTGGGGCAACAATAGAAGATGCAGATTTTGCCGAAAGGTTATGGGCCTGTGGAGGGAAGATTCTTATAACCCCTGAAATCGAGGTCTTTCACTTACGCCAGTACAAAACACTAGAGCTTTTCCGTTACGAGTGGAAAATGATGAAAGCAAAAGCTCTTTACATACTCCGAAGAGATAAATCCCGAGGAGCACCCTCGGTAAGTGTTGCTGGTTTTAAGGAAATGCTTCCTGTTTTATCAGGAGCTGTATTTGTCTGGTTGTTTTTGGCTGGAATTATTTTGTGGCTTTTTGGTTTTCAAACTGGTTTATTCATATCCTCAGGTTCTTTGCTTATAACAATAACTGGTCAACTGACTTTTATGTTTTATGCAATAAAAGACGGAGGGTTCAGAGGGGTAAAAGCTTGTTTTTTCATTCTGCCTGATCTGCTTCTAATTGTCCCATCAATGGTTGCTGCAGCTCTTACTTACCTTAATGGGAAAAAGTATTAATGAAAAATCAATTACTTTTAGTTACATCCTTATTGCTTTTTATCAGCTTTGCCGGATATGCTGTTTCAAGTTTTAGATTAACAGGCCCACCGGATAAAGCTGTGCAATTGGTTCTGCTGATCCCTGCCATTGTTCTATTATCCTTCTGGGCTGCTTCATTTAAATCCGATTTTGTACAAAAATATGTTTCACATATTGAAAAATTATCTACTTATTCTTTTCTCTTCTGGATTTCTATTTGCACACTTATTTTATTGCTCTACATAGCAATTTGGCCGCTGGAACGCATTCCCAAGGGTGGAGACGAAGCAGCTTATTTATTCCAAAGCAGAATTTTTGCAGCTGGGGAAACCGCAGCCCCTATGCCACTTGATACGGGCTCAAGAGATTTGTTTCCATTCAGACATTTCATATTCAAAGATAATACCTGGTTTGTCATGTACACTCCCATGCATTCCATCTTAATGGCTCCATTTACCACAGTGAATTTATCGTATCTACTTGGACCTATTCAATCTGTTTTATCTTTGCTAGGTGCTTTTTTTCTCATGCGCAGACTTACAGACGAAAAATATGCCAGACTTGGAATATCTGTTATGGCCTTATCTCCCTTTTTCATTTTCATGGGAGCCAGCCATATGGCACATAACTCAAATCTAATGTTTGTTACATGGGCTCTTTACTCTCTGGTGCGTGGTGTGCAAGACAAAAATGTTTTTTACCAACTTCTTTGTGGTTTCCTTTTGGGCCTTGCTTTTAATACAAAACCTTACCCTATTGCGCCGTGGGCAATTACCATAACTATTGTACTAATTGCAAAATATAGGAAAAATGCCATAAAAATTCTTACTCTAATTGTTTTCGGAGCACTAATACCTGTGCTTTTCTGGCTAATGACAAATAATCATCATACAGGAGACCCCTTCTCACCTGCATACAATCTGGCAAGAGGCGGTGGTCTTATCGGTTTCGGAGCAGGCAAAGCATGGTTCCCTGAATACGGAGATCTTAACCACACACCGCTTCGAGGGTTATACAACTTGGCAAAACAAGCAGGAACAGGTAGCACAATTCTTTTAGGCTGGCCCTTCCTGTCGTTCCTTCCGGCAGCCTTGGTGATTTTCAGCAAAAAACTACGGAAATTAACCTGGCCTCTTTATGTATCTATACTAATGCTAGCCCCTTTTATGTTTCTTCACTACAGCGCATCCATTGATTACGGACCCAGGCATTATTACACTGTTCTTCCTTCTTTTGCCCTGCTTACAGCTATTGGAATTAGCACAGCAGTAAAAAAATGGGGCAAACGAGCTTCATACACAGTAACAGCATTGTTTATTTTTTCCACTTTGCTGGTATACATTCCAGATGGAATTAAACTAAGAAGTAAACCATGGCAATCAATTGATGCCATTCCTGTTCAGCTTGCCAGAGCCATTGTTGAACCACCAGCTGTTGTTTTTATGGAAGCAAGTGAACATGGATACCCAAACATTATGAGTGGCTTGCTTGCCACCGATCCATTCCTGCAAGGGGATATTATCTTTTGTGCCCATCAGACCTCTGAAGAAGACTTTAATCATATACAAAATTTGTTTGCCGGCCGAAATGCTTATCTTTTTTACATGGAAGATCGTACAGGGTTTGTAAAACCATGGACAGAAGAATTGGCCAATCGGTTATCTTCAGAAAGAAGCCTAAGACCCACTTGGGCTCCTTCAAATCTTCCTGAAGCAGGGAATTAAACCATACCATCAAGTTTATTTTCATGAAGATGAAACTTGTTTTTTAGCGCTAGTATGTGTATTATCCTTCCTTCAGTACTGCATCAATTTGGGAATAACCACAGGAGATAACTTGCGTCATATTTGCTTCATGCCTGCATACAATTCAGAAAAACTAATGGGCAATGTTATTAAAAACATCCCGTCTGAAGCCTGGGATAAAATTGAAACTCTTCTTATTATTAACGACGGTTCTAAAGATGCTACAACTGAAGTAGGAAACAAGCTTTCAAAAGAATTTCCTAAAATTGTAGTTATTGAACATGAAAAAAACAAAGGTTACGGCGAAGCGCAAAAAACAGCTTTTGACTGGGCTCTGGCAAACAAGGGTGACAGTGTTGTAATGCTTCATTCAGATGGTCAGTACCCTCCATCCTTTCTACTGAAAATGATAGCACCTCTTGAAGCTGGTGCTGATGTGGTAGGAGGAAGTCGTACTTTACACGGTGATATGCGAGATGGTGGAATGAGCCAGATCAGATACTGGGGAACGATTATTCTTAACTGGGTGGAAAACACAATTTTCAGGGCAAATTTAAGCAGTTATCACAGTGGATACAAGGCTTATTCTACAAAAGCTCTTAAACAGATTCCATACAAAAAATACTCAAGTACTTTCAACTTTGATTCAGAAATGCTTGTGGGGGCAATTCGCGCCAAACTTAATGTAAAGGAAATACCTATTCCCACAATCCACGGAGAGGGATACTCAAGCCTCAAACCAATTCCTTACGGTTTAAGCGTTCTTCATACTCTCTGGCGATTCATCACTAAAAAGATTTAGCTTTAATACTTTTTCCCCAGAACGAACTGTATTGTTCCGTGTACAATTCCCCACCCAAGAACTGCCATATCGTACAGAGATAGAATTGCAAAAACAAATCCAATATTCTTTTTCAAATCTTTTTGACCCTGTTTCAAAAATGAAATATGACAAGTAAGCGATATTGTTAACAATAACAGTGTCACAAGAAGCATAATCGGAGAAACGAAAACAATACCTGCTAAAAAACTAAGCTGAGCAATTAGTATCAGAAGAATTGAAAGAACCACCCATCGGCTGTGGTGCGTTCCTGATTCATGAACATTGATGTATCTGGCAAGCAGTCTATTTTTAACCTGTCTCCACCCGCTTTTAGCTTGGGCTCTGGCCATTCTTAGTCTTCTTTTTGTGAATTGCGACATGGTGTAACAAGCCAGATGAGTCACAAGAATTGACTTATCTAAAATTATTCTTCCACCACTTTCCACTATGGTGTACCCTAACTCTTCATCTTCCACTGTAGGCTCAGGTATTCTTACATTAAAACCGCCTACCTCTGCAAATTTATCACGCCTGATGGCGGCACACCAAGTGGCAAAAGTAGCAGTATCACCATCTGGCATTCTGTTCAAACTGTAATAGTAATAATAGTTCTGATACTGTGAGACTACATTTTCAGCAGGGCATTTTGGGGTATAAAGTGTTTGTACCGCCCACACGGAATCATCTGTAAAGTGAGAAAGCACTTTTTCAATAAGATTCTTCTGAATAATAACATCAGAATCCAGGAAAAGAATGATATCTCCTGAAGCAGCCTCTGCTCCCATATTTCTTGCAGTTGCTGGCCCTTTTCTGCCATGGGTATTTAAAAGAGTAACTTTATAATCCAAAGCAATCACTGCTGTTTTATCGTGTGAACCGTCATCCACAAGAATTACCTCAAATGGTTGTATCGATTGATTGGTTATTGAATCAAGGCAATCACTTATTGATTTCTCTGCATTCCAGGCTGGAATAATTACTGAGATCGTTTGTTGCATTTCTCTCCTGGGTTGTAACTCTAAATTAACTGTCATCTGCGGAAAACCAAGCGACTTCTTTAATTACAACAGTTTTCTGCCTTCTAATATGCCTGTCCCACAGATCAACCGCAAATCGATAAATCGTCATATCACTTTTCATGGTAAATCGCCGAGAAAATACAGAATAGATACTCTTCAACACCTTAATGGGATGTGTTAAGGTTTTGATAATAGCAAACTGAAAATATATCCAGATTCTTGCATAAGTAATAAGTTTGTAATTATCACGCCAAGTTGGTGAAAAATTAATATTCTCGAACTCGATATCATCTGGTTTTAGATCTGCCACATCTGTTTCTGGCAGCGGAGTCAGCATGAAAGTAACAATTTCATCCATGCCAAGTACAATCAACTCACGAATGAACTTGTAAGTAAGTTTTCTATCTTCCTTTTCCTCACCGGGAAACCCAAGAACAAAGTTACAGTTAACCCGAATACCTATTTCATGACACCAATGAACAACCTTTTTTACATGATCAAGATCCACAGGTTTATTCATCAATTTTAACACTTTTTTCGATGCCGATTCTGGAGATAATGCAAAGTACCTGCAACCGGAATCATACAACATCTGAAGTTCTTCTTTGCCCACTGTTTCTACTTTAATGCCTGACGGGAAACAGTATGTATAGTTACGTTTTCTCTTTAACAATTCCTCGGCAAACTCCCTTGTTCTGCTCTTTGATAAAGAAAAGTTTTCATCTTGAATATGAAAATCACTTACACCGTGCTGATCATGATAAAAGTCCATTTCATCAACAATTCTAGCTGGGCTTTTTGCCATCCAGTGACCACCCCACATTTTGGGTGTCTGACAGAATGCACATTTGTAAGGACAGCCTCTGCTGGTAAACATTGTAATGTATTTACCATTGCGCACTGGGCCGTGGGCATAATGCAGTTTCCAATAATTTTCTAACGGAAGTGGATGAAAGCTTGCAAAAGGAAGATCCTCTATAGGGCAAACTTCAGGTGTGCGAGACTTAGCTAATCCCTTGCCATAAATTCCATTCATGGTGAATGGTTCACCCTTCTCAAGCATATCAAGAAGCATTGGAAGACGGTGCTCACCCTCGCCTTGAAGAAGATAATCAGCCCCTGCCTCTAAAAAAGGATCTATACAAAATGTAGTGTGATAACCACCGACAACCACTGGAATATTTGGGAAACGCTTCTTTGCCTGTTCAATTATCTGAATAGCCATTCCATGTTCAAGAGTGCAGTGAACTGAAACACCAATTATATCCACATCTGCTGGAACGCTTTTGATTATTTCATCTGGCAGAAGGCCCCTTGTTTCAAACTTATCAAGATATGGTTCAAATCTATGGGGAGCAAGACCGTATGCATCAACAATAGTCACCTGATGGCCGTGATTCATCACAACTGTGGCCAAATATGGAAGATTCGCTGGGATTCCAGGAGTTGAACCAAAAGGACTATTTTTAAGATTGACCACAGGGGTTCGAAGTAATGCCATTTTCATGATTTGTTATTCCTTGCTTTAAAAATCTGATGTACCGTCTCCCTGAATAATCCTGGTAGGAATTTTGGATTTGATACAATATTTGTAGAAATTGCACACTCCCAGGTACATGAACACTTTTGTTTATTCATTTTGTTCAGTAAGCTTTTCGAATTATGCAGAATAGCTTTCAGATCGTAATTACTATTTCTTAAATCACCAAGCACCTCAGGTCTAAATTCACAAAGTCTTACTTTTCCGGTTTCGGTAATTACTGTGATTTTTCTACCTGCAGTACACTTTGAAATATGTTCACCATTCATTATTCTTTTAAGGTTCTTAATGTAAAGTGTATTCAACCCTCGAAAAAACGGACTAAGAAAACGGTTTTCGTGTGTAGTACTAACTTTTCGATATGCCATAAGCTCTTCAAGAAAAAGCTGAGTGTTTAATCCTTTTACTGAAACCTCAGGCCAATCAGGCCTTAATAAGTGAAGCTCATGGTTATCAGGGTTGATATGACTCCTTACCCACTGGCGAAACTTTGGATGAATTTCGGTATTCTCATGAAGGTAAACTGAAACAACATCAAGTGTAAGATTAGTTCGAGTTACTTTCAATTCATTGATTTTTTTTGTCGACTCAAGAATACTGTTCAGGCAACCTGGAACACCCCTGATGAAATCATGCCTATCATCATGAAAATCTATGCTGAAAGCGGCTCTAAAATGGCATTTAGGATGTTTTTCTGTAAGGTTTCTGAAAAGCTTTTCCGATCTTTCAGGTGACAAGCCATTGGAAGGTATTGTAATAAATTGTGAATTTGCATTTTCTATAAAAAAACCCACAACTTTTTCTAAATCATCTCTTAAAACAGGCTCTCCACCAGACAAAAGAAGATATGGTACATTGCCACATTTTTTTGAAATATTCTCCATCTCATCTGTTGTAAGTATCGGGTCAGACTTCAGGTTAACATTCAACTGATCACCGTAAAAACAAAAACTGCATTTTGCGTTACATTGTGATGTAACAAACAAAATCAGGAATGACGGCTGAACAGGATTCAGGTAACTAGTTACCATTTTTACTAGGTTCATCTTAACCAGACTTCTAGAGAACTAAAACTGACTTTCAAAAACAAACTCAAATATACATAATTCGTCAATTATGGAAAATTGAATGTATACCTTTCCAGTTACTATGAAATCATCTAACAAATTAATCAATATCTATCATCTCACCAGAAACGACTCTGAATCTGCCATTAGGTCCTTCAAAACCAGGCTCGGTGGTATTCAAAACAACTATAATATTCTCAGGAATCACAGGGTTCCTAAAAATGGCATGAATACTGTAACTCATTGTCATTGTCCACTGTTCAGGAACTGTATTTTCACTAAAAAACACTTGACTATCACCGTTTGTCTGAATTTTAAGAACTGGTGTAACAGGGGCATCAAACCACTCCGGGTAGGTTTGCTCAATATCAGCAGGTTTATTTAAAAGGGTTAAAGTAATTTCCCCACTGTTAAAATCTGGAACATATTTTTCCAGACAAAATATTACCGTATCCCTACTTGCGCCCAAATCAGTTAAAGGATAAAAAACAAGAGGCTGACTGAATGCGCCAAACTGGATTTTCCACTGGTCTAAATAGTTTTTCTTTCTTTCCTCCACGGCAAAGATTGATTCAGTAGTAGGTGATTCATCTATGCAATCATCCCATACATGCTGAAAACGACCATCAGAAATAGAACCATCCACATCAAGAATTTCCACATTTAACCATTGAAATCCGCTACCGTCCTGAATACCACCAGTTTCCCATACAACCGTCTCGCCATCTTCAGAAAAACCAAGCAAGCTGAACCAGGCCTGATCCCCTGAATAAGCAACTGTGGGAAGCAAAAGAAGACCAGCACAAACTAAAACTGTTATTTTCATTTTTCTGCTCCTGTTTAAAATCTTTATCTTTGTACACATCAAGTGAATATAACAAAGAGCTTATCTGACAATAAGTGTCGATGTAATGCACAGCTATTGCTTCACAGGGTACAAGGAACATATTGGCATGAATTGGTTAGAATGAAGTATCTTCATGAAGTGTGTCTATTTTGTGTTTCTGCCAGAGTACTAAGAAAGGGTTATTGTTTTGAAAAAATTTCTAATACTATGCATTTTTGTCATTGCAGGTTCATTGTTTGCCGAGAATCCAGATCAAGTTATAGATAACATGGTAGACGCTGTTTACAGTGGTAACTCACAAGGGTTGCTTGATGGCCTTTCCAGTGAATCAATCGCCATGATTGATATGGTTATAATGATGATGAAAACCCAGCCAGAAGAGGTTGCAGCTGATTTATCCGAAGAAACTGGTTTAGATATAACTGTTGATGATGTTCTTAGCTGGTCTGTTACAGACTTCATCGATGCCTTCATTCTTTCTCCTGGTTTTGTTGCAGAACTGCCACCAAGAGGCGCTATTGATGTCTCCGGTTATGAGATTGAAGGAGAAACTGCAGTCGTTTTTGTGGATTTTGAGGGTGAAGAAGAAACCATCGAAATAGATATGATGAAATCAGGCGATAGCTGGAAAATCGCTCAGAGCTTTCTTGATTCAGGAGTTTTATAAAATAAAGTTATTTGAATTTATAATAATGCCTGCAACCTATGAGTGGTTGCAGGCATTTTTGCATAATTTATCTATTTTTTACATACTTCATATGATAGTATCTTATCCTCTGTCTTGAAAGGCCGGTTCCAATGAAAAAACTGCTTTTTCTCACCCTTTTGGCATTAACTTCCCTTGTTCTTGCCAATGAACCACAGGTTACCGTACTTGATAATGGGCTCACTGTTATCACCCAAGAGTTACATTACGCCCCGGTTATTGCTTCTGTAATATCTTACAGAGTCGGTTCTAGAAATGAAGTTGGTGATATTCTTGGAATGAGTCATTTCCTGGAACATCAAATGTTTAAAGGCACTGAGATCATGCCAAAGGGCCGTTTTTGGCAGATCGTACAAAGAGATGGTGGAAGTGCTAATGCTTTTACAACTGAAGATGTTACTTGCTACTACTTAATTTTACCGGCCAGCAGAATTGATGATGCGCTCGAAATCGAAAGCGATAGAATGATCAATTGTTTAATCGATTCAGCAGAAGTTGTTTCTGAAACAAATGTTGTTCATGAAGAGCGAAGAATGCGCAGTGTTGATAGCCCAGGTGGTGCCCTTTGGGAAGCTCTTACAGAAGTCGCCTACACTGAACACCCATACGGCTTACCTGTAATCGGTTACGATGAAAACATTTTAGCTTACAATGCAACAAGTACCCGTGAATACTATGAAACTTACTACGCTCCATCCAATGCGGTGCTTACAATAGTTGGTGACTTTGATACAGACGAATTGATGGGAAAAATTGAAACACGCTTTGGAGATCTGCCAGCAGGTAATGTACCAGAGGAAAACATAACTGCAGAACCATATCAAACAGAAGCCAGATATGTGGAAATTACTCATGTTTCCAATCTTCCCAGATTCATCATGGCATTTCACTCTGTTGATGGTGCAGCCCCCGAATCCCCTGCCATGTCTATTATTTCTTCTTATCTCTCTTCCGGTAGAGCAAGCAGGCTTGACCAACTTCTTGTGGAAACCAACATGGTTTACAGTATTGGAGCATGGGATGCAGGAGGAATTGATCCAGGTTTGTTCAGCATTTCTGCAACAATGAATTCACCTGAGCAGAACGAAACAACCATGGAAGAAGTTCAGGAAATCATTTGGAACGAACTGGAATATCTTGCTGAAAACGGCATTTCAGAAGAAGTTCTGAACGATCTTAAAAACAGATATCGTGCAAGTGAAATTCTAAGTGAAGCAAATCCTGTTGGCCTTGCCATGGGATACAGTCTTTCCACCACAATGTTTGGCAATCCCATGCATTCACAGGAACAGCTTGCTCTTATTGAGCAGCTTACCACCGAAGACATCAAACAGGCTGCTTCTGCTTGTTTCCGTAGGAATGGTGTAAATATTGCAGTTCTTCAACCAATCGGTGGTGGTTCAGGTAGACCAGCAGGTGATGGGCAGCAATTACCTACATCTACAACAGAACCTTCTTCTGTAAACTTTGATGGTCTTGAAATACCAGAAGAGTTCTTAATACCTCCAACCACCTCTATTGCAGAAGGCGTGGTCACTTATGAACTTGAAAACGGCCTGACTCTGCTTGTGAAGGAAGATCATACTTTCCCAGTTGTTTCAATTAGTTTTTCCGTACCAATGGGAAGTTTTATGCACTCTTCAGAGCTGAATGGTCTTGCTTCCACCACAACAGAAACCATGCTGAATGGTACTGATGAATTAAGTTACATAGATTTTCATAAACGGTTGGAAAATGAAGGATCATTCCTGCAATTCTACTCCGGTAGGGAGAATTCAAGTGGTTCAGTAACAGTTCTTTCCGAAGATATTAAAATCGCTTATGAAACAATAACTGATCTTCTTTTAAATCCAGCTTTTAGAGAAGACGATTTTGAAAAAGTCATGACAGAAAACTATACCGGGCTTGAAGCTTCTGCTGAAAGAATCACCAGCGTCGCTTATGACAGCCTTGAAACTATTGTTACCAACTCACCCGCTGATGTAAGAGGTACTTCGAAAGCTTCTCTTGAAAGAATCACACTTGAAGAAGTTGTTAGCTTTTATGACCTCTGCTGCAGACCGGATGGCGCTGTAATTACAGTTGTGGGAGATGTAAATCCTGAAGAAGTTTTTAACATGACAGAAAACTATTTTGCCCAGTGGAACAACCCTGAAGAACCACTACCTGAGTTACAAATTCCTCAGTTCACAAATGCTGCTGGTGATACTATTGTAACATTCATGGAAGGTCGTATGCAGGGTGCGGTTATGATCGCCACAAAAGCCCCTGGAAGTGAAATGCCAGACTATCCTGCATTCACCACAATGAATACTATTCTTGGAAGAGGAATCGGTTCAAGACTGGGGCACAGCGTTCGTGATCAGCAGGGATTGGCATACGGCGTTGGTAGCTGGGTAATGGCCACAGACAGTACCGGCATGTTCACCGCATATCTTTCCACTCTTGCTGATTATGTACCACAGGCAACCAGGTCTGTTATACATGAATTGGAAGTAATTTCCACAGAAAATGTTCAAGATATTGAACTTCGTCTTGCCAAAGCAAATTCAGTTGGCAGCCAGGCTCTTGCAGGCATGAGTTACGGAAACCTTGCAAGCAGGCTTAACTCCTTACAGGC
Organism: Candidatus Sabulitectum sp.; assembly: GCA_029938555.1. Classification (GTDB taxonomy): domain Bacteria; phylum Fermentibacterota; class Fermentibacteria; order Fermentibacterales; family JCC-6; genus Sabulitectum. The sequence continues at coordinate 14,367 of JAOZUR010000063.1, forward strand.
AAGCAATAAACCTTTAGATTATCATCTTACATTCCTCAGTGAAGTGCTTAAACTTACACCTGAAAATCTTCGCGAAGTTGCAGCAAAATACTTCATTCCTAATGAATGGTTTATTTCCGTAGCAGGCAGTATTACAGCTGAACAGGCTTTCGCTGAATAGTACTGAACTATCAAACTAAAAGTGCCTGGGAAACCCCGGGCACTTTTTACAACACAAAATCCAGATAGTTTTTCCTATTCACTACAGAGAAAGTGCTATTCTTATATGAATTTACCCATTCCTTTGGGGCTTTAGGTACTTTCTTTTCTGAGTATTTGCATTCGAACCCAGAAAGCACTCCATCACAATCTTCTACAAAATCAACTTCCTGACCACTATATGTTCGCCAGAAATAATGCTTGCCATAATACTCTTCGTAGGCGTGTTTTTTAATCCGCTCCATGAAGCAAAAATTTTCAAACAAACCTCCAAGATCATCTCTATTATCAAAAGAATTGAACTGTGATATTAAAGCATTTCGTATACCCAAATCAAGAAAATAGTACTTTCTTTTTGATGTAATCTCTTTCCTAAGATTCCTGCTGAACCCACCCAGTGAATGTATGACAAAACTTTTTTCAAGAAGGTCAAGATAGCGAGCTACCGTTTTTACATCTACCCCGATCTTATTGCTCAATTCATTAAATGAGACTTCGTTTCCTATTTGAAACGATAGTGATTTAAGAAGGGACATCAGTATTCTAGGTGACTTTACCTTCTCATGAATAAACAAATCCTTAAGCAGATAGGAATCCACCAGTTCATTCAAAACCCTGATCTTCCCAGCTCTATCCGGCGCAGTAATAACCTCTGGATATGAACCAAACAGTAAGAAATCTAACAATCTCTCCTTTAGTTCAAACCGATTGCTCTCTTTTAACAACTCCTGTTGGGAGAGAGGATAAAGAACTTTTGTCACTTTCCGACCAGTCAAAGGCTCTCCTACTTTTTGCGCAAGATTGAAAGAAGATGATCCGATTGCTATCACTTTTATTTTACGGTTATGGTCAACAATAATTTTTAACGCCTGACCGATACCCTCAATCTCCTGTGCTTCATCAATTGCAATTAGATCATAACCGGCTGCATATTCCAATATCTCATTAAACTCACCTGAGCTAAGAAGAGTGCGAATTCTCAGATTATCACCTGTGTCCAGCCGGTACTTCAATGTGGTTGTCTTAAGAAATTCTTCAAGCAATGTACTTTTTCCAACCTGGCGTGCCCCATATATGATAAGCACCTTTCCTTCTTCAAGCATGGAACCTAGATTCTGATATTTCCGTTCTATCATTCTGCTCTCCATTCTGCTCAAGTATCTGATATATAATACCTTTCCATAAATTTAACAAAATATATGGAGCTATACTCCTAATTTTCATACGAATTTATGGAGTTACACAGTTAGTTTTGACACAAACTCAGTTTCGCAGTGCTCTGTACAACTTAACAAAACTTTAAGAGTTAAAGCCTAAACTTCACCTTAAAATATCACACAGGAAGAGTTTGGGCAGTTGTGTTCTGTAAGACCCCTTTGTGAATCAAGTGACCAAATGATTTCAGTATTTTGGCTTGAATTTCATTGGATTCTTCTTTTGGTGTAGATGTGCCATACTTGTATTACATCAAAGTAGGACTAACAAATTTAATCGGTTCAATCTGTTGCAGAGCATCAAAATAACCTGTTTGATTTTGATTAACTCTTAAAGTCTTCTCAGGTATAATTAACTCTCAGTTTTTGATATCACAGGAAGAATGGTACGAAACAGTTCTGATGCTATTGATG
>JAOZUR010000064.1:0-11388 GCA_029938555.1 Candidatus Sabulitectum sp.
GCAGGCATGGCACCCATGCCAAGTTTGTTATCTGAAAGAGTAAGCCTTCCAAGCATTTTCTGATGCATCAAAGCAACAGTTACAGATTCAAGACTTTCACCGGGCAACAATGAGCTGTTGTCCAGAATCAGCTTGCAGGATTGATCAGTTTCACGGCATAACCAACTGGCTGTACCCCAGTCTGGAACTGCGGTTGCACAGAATGATGGATTGAAAGGTCTGAAACCCAGAAGCATGTTTTCACTTTTGCGGATTTTCATTCCGATTTGTCTTAATCCTTTAAGGATAGAAAAGAGCATATCAACAGAGTTCTTTTCGCCAGGAGAATCAATACCGTCTGGAATCCACAAACCAAGCTGTCTACAGTTAACATCTCTCATTAATTGCATTGCAAGAAGTACTTGATTTATAGTAGCAACTCTGATTTCCGGGTAAGGAGAAGTTAATGTACCATACATCAGGCGATGGTTTAGAACTCCCCTTTTTCTAGGAATATGTAGATCTGCAATTACGGTGGTAGGAGTAAGGTTGTTTTTCTTAAGGGATTCAGCCACAACAACAGCATCTTCTTTTGTACGCATATCGGTTGGGCAATGAAGAATGACCTCTTTTCCCCTACCGGTAAGAGAATTGATTTTTCCAAGCAAATCCAGCTTTTCTATGATAGTCACAGGATCTGATTCTGTTTTGTAAACAGCCAGAGTACTTCCAGCCCTAGAAACAGATTTAGTAGAAACCAACAACTTCAGTTTTGATAGTTGTTCCTTAACAGTTGTCACTATATCACCAGCCCCTCCAGATAAAAATACACAAATATATTTAATCGTCTAGTTATAATCTTAACAAAATTCAGCTCCGAGTCCAGTAGGGATTTCCAAAGAGTAAACCTGTACCTTTTCCTTGCTCAATATATGCGATAGTTCTTCCAAGATTGTTTGTTATGTCAGTTGGAATAATAGACCTTGCTGAACTTTCAGAAGCCAGAATGTCTGCCGTTAACCCCAATAAATAAGCAGCTAAAATCAGTGAGTCTTTTCCAGAATTTCCCTGTGCTATTAAACCAGCAACAATTCCTGCAAGAACATCTCCGGAACCTCCTGTGGCTAGTCCGTGGTTGCCTGTGGGAATTGTGGTTCTATCTCCGTTTTGTGAGAAAACAAGTGATGGTTTTCCCTTTAAAAGAACAGCACAGTTTAAGGCTTTTGCTGTTTTTCCTGCAGCGGCATATCGAGCATTTAGATCATCACCGCATGCTGTGAGCCTTTTCAATTCTCCTGGGTGTGGAGTTATCACGATTTCGGAAGGATAAGCTCGAATCATTTCAGCAGTGGTATTGTCAATCACATTTAGAGCATCAGCATCAAGCACAAGAGGGATTTTCCAGTTCCCTAAAACATATCTTACTATTTTCTCTGTGTGTGCTGTTTTTTGCATTCCAGGCCCAAGAACTGCAACAGAATAGGTACTTGAATCAGGTAGAGATGTAACATCTCCAGGTAGGAAATAAGTACAGAGTGATTCGGGAATTCTACCGGAAATCATAGGTGAGGCTGGTAGGGGAACACACATCTCAACAAGCCCACAGCCAGAGCGTAATGCGCCCAAGGTTACCATTTGTGGAGCTCCTGGCATTTTTTCAGACCCAGCTAGAACCAGAACTTTGCCAAAGTTTCCTTTGTGGCTGTCAACTGGTCGCCTCGGAAGTAACTCTATAGCATCTTCTGAAGTTACAACTTTTCTCATATTGTTTTCCGGAATATGAATTCCAATATCTTCAAGAATCAGTGAACCGCAGTAACCGCAACCAGGAGGAAGTAAAAGCCCTAATTTAGGTGCAGCTATTGTAACAGTTACATCTGCATGAATTGCGGATTTATCACACTTACCAGTAAGACCATCAACTCCTGTAGGCATATCAATCGCAACAATAGGTGCATCAAGACCAGAACATTCTATGGCCAGATCCAAGGTGCTACCCTGAAGGGTTCCACTAAATCCAACACCTAGAAGAGCATCAATGGCCAATGCTGCAGATTCTTGTGGTTCATGAGTGATTGTACCTCCAGAAAATAGAAAACAGTTCATATTCACTCTGCAATTTTCGCTGATTTTGTTGGATGATCCGAAAGCCGGTCTTATTAAAACTCTGTATCCACTCTCTAGAAGAAATCTGGCAGTGACAAATCCATCCCCACCATTATTTCCAGGCCCAACATAAATAACAACAGTGCCTATTTCTGGAGTGATCATTGATTTAACTATTCGGGCCACTGCTTTTCCTGCTCGCTCCATAAGTACAAGGCCAGGAGTTCCGGCGTTGATAGTTTTCTTGTCTAATTCAGAGATTTCAGATGGTGTCTGCCAAAAAGCCATATCATTTCCCTTCGGAAAAAAGAGCAAATGTAATTGAAGTCTTATGATTTTGAGAAACAGACAAAGTGATTGATTCATCTGATGCTAATTTAAGCGCCTGACGGTGAAGTTTTGCGATAACCTGATTTTGATTTAAAAAAATAGTAATGTCGTGCCAGGAAAGGCAGGAATCGAAACCGGTTCCTAGAGCTTTGGCTACAGATTCTTTCGCAGAAAACATAATTGCAAGGTCCAGATCAGACGGATCATCTGTTAGTTCTTCTTTAGTGAATAATCTTTTTTTAAGCCTGCAATTATTTCTATTGATTGCTTGTATAAATCTAGAATTTTCTACTATATCTGTTCCGGTTCGCATTCTTTATACCCCCCTTGTAAAGAAAGATAGTTGAATAGGAAGTCAGTGTCAGTAGGAGAGAGGAGAGAGGATTTCACCATGCCATCTTGGAAAAGTGTTACAGGAAGACTCAGAATGCGCTAACGGGTCATTTTCAAGAGCAGAAAGTGCAGCTCTGCCAACCATAACAGCGTTATCCATTGTGTGTTTCATTGGAGGTACAAAAAGAGCCATGCCCCGTTTTCTGCATTCAAAGTCAAATGAAGATCTTAACAGGCTGTTGGCTGAAACGCCTCCTGCTACAAGAACCGATTTTGCAGAGAGCTTACCAGCTTGATACATTGTTTTTGAAACAAGAAGATCACAAACGGTTTTACGAAAACAGGCAGAAAGGTTTTCCTGTGAAATATTTCCCGCTTCCCAAACTAAACGAACTGCAGTTTTTAATCCACTGAAGCTGAATTCTGGGGTTCTTTTATTTCCCATGGGGGATGGAAGAACTATTTCTAAAGGATTTCCATTTTCAGCAAGTTCGTCAATGATTTTACCACCTGGATACCCAAGACCCATAAGTTTTGCAGTTTTATCAAAAGCTTCACCGGCGGCATCATCTCGGGTGGTTCCTAGAAGAATAAACTGATTCCATGAAGGAACACGAAAAATCATTGTATGCCCACCACTTACAAGAAGAGCAACAGCTGGAAATTCAACAGCGGAGTAACGATGTATGTGTAAATGGGCTGCTAGATGATTAATTCCAAGAAAAGGTTTTCCTAGAGCAACTGCAGCAGCTTTTGCCCAAGAAAGACCAACCAGCAACGAGCCTGTAAGGCCAGGACCTGCGGTGGCGGCGAAAACATCTATTTCATCCAGAGAAGTGCCGGACAGATCCAGCACTTCTCTGATAAGTCTAGGTAGAACAGTCATGTGAAGCCTTGATGCTATTTCAGGAACAACACCCCCGTGGCTGCTATGTACCACCTGAGTTGATACAAGTTCTGCAAGAGAATTACCATCTTGATCCAGAACTGCAACAGCGGAATCATCACAAGAAGTTTCTACCGCTAGAAGTCTCACTAAGCTTTGGCCTCTACCTTTACGGTAATTGTCTCCACAAGTTCACCAAGAATTTTGATCTGAACTTTGTGCTCGCCGATGTTTTTGATGTGAGCTTCAAGAACAATCTGCTGCTTGTCGATCTTGAAATCTTTTTCAAGAAGAGCAGCAGCTATTTCACGCTCGCTGATTCCACCAAAAAGCTGACCGTTTTCGTCGGCTTTTGCAGAGAAATCAAGAGTTAGATCTTTAATTTTGGCAGCAAGAACTTCAGCTGCTTTGTTTAATTCTTTCTCTTTTGCAATAGTGGCTGCTTTAAGAGTGTCAGCCATTTTCAATGAACCTTTTGTTGCAAGAACTGCAAGCTTCTGAGGAAGCAGATAGTTTCTTGCAAAACCAGCAGCAACATTAACTACTTCTCCGGGGGTTCCAAGGGTATCAACTGTTTTGATCAGAAGAACCTTCATTTTTTATCCTTTCGATCCTGATGTCTATTTTTTTTCTGTAGTCGAACCAGGTGTCAAGTATTCCCAGTAAAATCAAAACACTGAGAAAAAAGGGTGGAGCAAATACCGCGGTCATTATCAGTATGAAAATCATTCCCTGCGCATTTTTAGCCCATTTTATCGCCACTTGAAAACCTTCAATTCCGTATGGAAGAGAACAGAAAATGAGCAGGTTTTTGGCAATTCGTAAAATCAAAGGGGAGACAGGGAAAGATCTGGCAGTAACCAGATACATCAAACAGATAATTGGAACCCAAGCAAAACCCCAGTGCATTCTGAATTTTGCAGTTCCATGGATCTTTGAATTAGTGTTTTTTCCAGTAAAGGCCCTGAAAAAAAGCACAGATACAATCGAGCCAAGTACGATGTGTGCTGCACCAATACCAGGTGAATAATATGTAATTAACGAGAACACAGTATCGATTGTTTCATTGTCAAGGCCAGCCGAAATGTAAACTTCTCGCAGAGGCGTGAGTTCGGTTTCTCCGATATTCATCATTCCCGGAAAACCAAGTGGAACAAGTAACCCGCCCACCAGAAGAGTCGCTCCAACTGTGAGGTACAGAGTTTTAAGAAGAGAGTAACCGGACCGGGCAGAAATGGATATCATTGCTGCACCAGCCGCCGTTACAGCTGCTCCTTGAAAACCAGTAAGGTACCATGACAAAAACAAAATAACCGCAGAAATAGGAAGCCCTTTATTCAATTTGCCGCTAAGCAAAGTTGCGGAAATCCCTGCTGCAAGAAACGGCAACCCTGTGATTAGAGCAAGCCCAGCTAGCAGTATTTTCTTTGTTAGTTGTTTTTTTGGCACAATTTGTGTTCTCAAAATTAATCTACCTGTAATGCTCTCTTAAGTAAGGAGCTAAAGCAAGAAATCTTGCAATTTTTAACTCTCTGGCTACCATTCTTTGATGTCTAGCACAGTTACCACTAACACGCTTGGCAACAATTTTGCCTCTGTCACTGATGTAACGTTGAACCATTTTTTCGTTTTTGTAGGTGATCTCCATATCAGGATTCATGCAGAAACGGCATTTTTTCTTCCTGGTGATCTTCATTCCTTTGCGTTTGCCACGGATAGGCATTTATGCCTTCCTTTCTTTTTTTTCCATTAGTTCTATCCGGCGGGCCCTTAGAAGAGTTTTGTAGTGTTCTCCACCGGCTCTATCTTTGTTTTTTCTGTGTGCCAGTCTGCCTTCAACAAGAACTGCATCTCCTTCATGAAGTTTATGGTCAAAATCTGTTGCCAGTTTTCCCCAGATATCCACTTCAATTTCTGCTTTAATCGTATCTAAACTTCCAGGATATGAATCCACGATGTTTTCAACAAGAAAATGCAGTACAGGAATACCAGACTGGGTCATGCTAATGCCTTTACGGCGTTTAACAATGCCAGTGATAACCGCGTAGTTCAGTTTTGGTATGTCTCGTTGAGAGCTCATAAAATACCCGTTTCCCTAAAAAGGAATATCATCGGCAAAGTCAGATCCCTGTGGTGCTTCTGTACGAGGAGGTTCTTCCGAACCGCCACTTTGAGAAGGACCAGAATTGAATTCACCGGTTTTTTCAAGCATCTGGACACTTCTTGCAAGAATTTCTACGCGACTGCGTTTGGATCCGTCTTGGGCATTCCACTGAGAGAATTGAAGTTCACCTTCAACCATCACTGGGCTGCCTTTGTGAAGCTTACTGCCAATTCTTTCTGCCAGCTGCCTCCATGTAACAACTTCCACGAAGCACGGTTTGTCATGCCATTCACCATCATTAGTTCTGTATCGCTTGTTACTTGCGAGACTAAAGCTGGCAAAATGTGTACCGTTTTCGAGAATTCTGGTACGGGGGTCCGCAGTAAGATTACCTGAAATCAAAACTTTGTTGATTGTTGGCATGCGGATGTTCATGATTATTCTCCTGAGTCAAATGATGGAGAATCGTCAAATGACCTGCCACCCATAGGGGTGCGGTCGTCTTTAAGAGTAAGGTGACGAAGACAGTTATCGTTGATGCGAAGCATCTTGTCGATAGCAAGTTTAACGTCAGTGGAGCCTACCCAGTGCACGAAGTGGTAAATTCCTTCGCTTTCTTTGTTGATAAGGTACGCCAATTGACGGCGACCCCAGTCATCAAAACCGGTGAGTTCACCCTCACCGTTTGTAACGATTTCCTGCACTCTGCTAGTTTCTTTCTTAAGCTCAGCTTCAGAAAGACTGGCATTCCAAATCAATACAGTCTCGTATTTACGCAATTAACAAAGCCTCCTTCCGGCCCTGTTGGTGTGTAACAAACACCGAACCCGGAAAGAGACTGACTGATCAGTTCTTAAAGAATCGTTTTACCGATTCGACGCTAAGCGCCCTGCTTCCGGGCCGGCGACAATTAATATGTCGCTTTGTCCCCGACTTTTGTAGAGGGGGCAAGCAGCAAGCGAATATTCAATGGTATTTGTGAAAAGTCAAGTACTGTAGGGAGTAATCTCTGTAAGAAGTGATTGATAGTCAGGAGTGTTGCTTGACAAGTTTGTTGTAATCCTCGTGAGTTCCTATCCAGAACCACAAGACACCGTTCTTATTTGGTAAACCAACACCTACAGATCGATAGTGACTACCAATACGATCCGACTAAAACCGACCAACTTGTTTAAAATGAAGAGAGGGGTGGCGAGAGTTAGTTTTGAGAAGTTCAAAATTTGAATCAGCAAGGTTTTGAACATATAAAGGCAACATGTGGTAGCACTTCCAAAAGCCAGAATCAGCTTGATGGATCACAATGTAGAGTTACGTCCATTCTTTAGACTCTGAAGAGCCTGATCTGCAAAACTGTCTAATCTGCCACTATGCACATCTTCTGCAAATTGCCTATCCCATGCTTTTGCATCAAACTCATCAAACCATGACCGGAATTTATCCAAATCAATCTTCGGCAACTGTGAGACTGCATTTTCTATTTCCTGTATTTTAATCATGTATTGAATATACTTGAAGAATTCACTTTAAACAAGAAATCATCACGGATACAAATAATGAAACAATAAGATAACTGCTTCTGCAAACTTGCAGATAAAAAATAATCCGAGTAAATATTTCTTGTTCGGGCTTCACTCTTGTGACAGTTGCTAATGATACCGAAAGCTAATTTCATAACAGTGAAAGTTACGCCAGACAGTGAAAAATAATTACCTGTGTGGAAACGGAACCGGAAGGAGTTGTCAGGTTAATGAAGTAAATACCGCTGGGCATATTTTCAGGTGTCCAGGTGATGGAGTGTAAACCCGCCACAACCCCTTCATTTATCAGTACCTCTACTGTACGACCGGAAAGATCCATAACTCGAACAGTGGTTTTGCAAGCAACAGGTGTGAAATACTCAATAGTTGCAGTTTCAACTACGGGATTAGGATATATCAATATCCTTAGAGGCGAATCATCCTGCATACCGTGAACATGCCCTGGAAGTATCTCTATTGTGGAAGTTGTGGGGTTGTAGTTGTGTAATCTAGCTCCTGTATACAGGCGGTTTGCTTCCTGGACAACAGAAACATTAAACGAAACATTTCCATTCTGATCTGTTATTGCTGTTTCATAAAAAGTTATTGGTTCATAACCCTGAATTCCATCAGACAGAGATACGGTGGCTCCGCCGACAGCTGAGCCAGCAGATGTTACAGACATGGTAATGGTACGGTTTCCAGGGGCAATCATATTATGACTGCAACTTAAAGAAAGAGGTTTGGGATTAGAAGTTGTATTTGTAAATAGCTCCATGGCAGGATCGCCGAACCATATAAACATTTTTGCATTATCTTCACCAATAGAGCCGTGATTGCTGACTATCCAAGCTGCTGCCTCGTTGATAGCTTCACCAATGTTGTAATTTTCATTAAGGTAAAGGTTTAAATAAAGTTGTTTCATAAAGCTGTGATTGGGTTCAGTGTACGAAGCAGATGTTGCAGCGAGCACGCCACTTGCACCATAACTGCTCCAAACGAAACTCTCTGCCAGACTTTCAGCAGTTGATTGATATTGCCCTGTGTAACAAGCAATACTCCATACTGGGGGTTTGAAGGAGTTGGTAAGAGAATTTATGTTAGTTTTTGACCACTTTGGGCCCCAGGTCCAGTTTAAAACATACGCATGTCCTCGGTAGCCCACTGAACCAATTCCACTATTGAAAGCTTCTTCTACCATTGAATTGTTTCCACCCTCCGGTGGGTATATTTTTGTCCAATTCATGTTTGCACTGTAATCAGCTGCTGCTATCTGGTTACAACATTCTGTATAAGATTCCGGGTAATCCTGTTCATGTGCCAGAAGAACCCCCGTGCTGGGAATTGGTACTGATGAACTGTTTTGTGGGAAGTCGTATTGATAATAATCGCTAATTATTTTTTCCACCTGATTTGATATTTGAGAGGGGCTTCCAGTGAGTCGCCCAACTGCAATCTCTGGAAGAAGGTCACTGCCTGTTAAGCATGCATACCAGAAATCCCCTACAAAAGGGCCATAATCGTAACTCGGTAGATCTTCGAAATCGCCAGCAATTAAAGCAAATCGTGTGGTTCCAGTATCGTAAGAATCGTAAATTGCGTTTTTTATTTCAAATGGTTCAGCAGGGCTGGAAAAAACTTCAACCGAGCTTTCATAACCTATACTTTGATAGAACTTTATCAGCGGAAGAACTTCATCAAGATTGTTGTTTGTTGTAACAAAAATATATTCAGGTGCTTCAGTATCTGTGAAAGCTGAAGCTGCTGATTCAACCAGGTCGTAGTTTACAAGAAGTCTTGAAGCACTGTTTCGAACAGCTTCTGTGGAAGGATAGGCAAAAACTTCTGTAACTTCTTCAAAGAGGATTTTTATAGTAATGGACCTGGCAACCAAAAGTTCTTTAGTCACAGGGTTGTATCTGAAAGGAGAAACAAGAAGTCTGCCCACACGAATGCCACCCCAGAACCCCAAAATCTTGGCTTCTGCCCAGTTATCAGGAAAATAATGGTCTGAACTGTATATGATTTGATCCTGACAAAACTGGAAAGAATTGTGGGTTATATCTATTTCAGCAGGTTGAGTTGGAAGAAGATTAATATCGGTATAAGTTGTGTATTCAATATTTTCGATACTAACAATCACATTAGATCCCAAGGGCAGTGCGAACATCTGAACAATGGAAGGAACTTCCGGAGCACCCACAGAACCTTGATAATTATTCCCGGGAAGTTTTATGGAATCCCAGAATACACCACCTACGGAAACCCGATCCAGTGAAAAGCCAGGAACTGTGACTTCAAGCAGCATGTGATCAACTTCAGACTCAACAAGGGAAACAGAGTAAGGTTCACCTGCGGAACCGCCAAATGATAACCAGTTAAAATCACCTGTTATGGCTAAAGAGCTTACAGCTAAAAGAATAGATATCAGTATTGAATATTTCATGCTACAATATAGATAAAAGACAGAAAAAAAGGAGGGAGCAAACACTGTCTGATAAGCTAATGTTTATCAGACAACGTATCTGATAAATGGATTCAGGGAATATGGGAGAACACAATTAAGTAAACATGTATGCTTTGTAGTTTACTACTGGAATGAGAAGACGAAAAGGCAAAATAGATATTGCATTAGCAGTTTAAATTTTCTATAATTAGTGTCTGATATCAAAAAAGTTTCTGTTTTTTTAATGGTATTGTTGATGCTTCCGACAAATCCATCCTTCATGAAACTTCTCTTGCCGGTCTGAGTATCATCGCTTGGTACACACTTCCCTTACCACTGTTGGTAGATTCAATGCCAGATCGCTTTCTGTATATATCTCGAAACTCATTGCACTATATGCAGTTAGATGCCTATTTGGTGGGTACTACTTTTGTCGGTGGCGTCAATAGAAGGATTTTAGATCTTTAGTTTAACCTTGTTTCATTTATTTTTTCAGATGACTCAACTGAATCACAATGAATCAGATTACAAACTTTATGCTTTCCATGCCTCAAACATCTTATATTCAGATACAAATATTAGGTTTACCGGACAAAGTTTAATAATTCTATATTTCAAATCACTTGACAGTAGTATTATTCTATTATAAGGTAAGTATATGAGTGGTTAAGCAAAGGAAGAATTGTGCTAAATTAGAGGTAAGAATTGAGTTAAATGCCATCAGATGCTCTTTCAATAATGCTAGCTTCAACTATCTATGGATTTGAAGAAAACCTTGAGGCAGCAAAAAATGTGATGTGTTTCTTGGGATTTTAAGGTCATATTATGGTTCTGGTGTAATTGGTGCTACAGTGAAATAGTAATTTTATCCCATTTACTGTCAGTGGCTTTTTCTTAAGAGGGGATTGAATGTGATTGATTTTATAGTCTTTCCAATACTGTTTGTTCTGGAGAGTTTGGGGCTTGCTCTAGTACTCAGTAACGGCTCTATCACGGCTTGGGGCTACAATGGACCTGGTCAGTGCAATGTCCCATTACCAAACACAAGCTTCGTTTCTGTTTCTGGATTCACTAACCACTGCCTCGGATTAAAAGCAGATGGTTCGATTGTCGCTTGGGGGAGCAATTATATGGGTGTGTTAGATGTTCCATTACCTAATACTGGCTTCATTGATGTTGCAGCAGGGGGTATGCATAGCCTTGCTCTTCGGGAAAATGGCTCTATCGAGGCTTGGGGGGATGATGGGAAAGGTCAGTGTTCTGTACCTCCCCATAACAAAAACTTTATTGCGATTGCTGCAGGATACGAGTTTAGCCTAGGATTGAAAGCAGATGGTTCTATTAGAGTCTGGGGAAAAAAAGGTGTACTCCGCTTTCCTGCTCCCCCTTCTGGTGGGGATTTCACTGCAATTTCAGCGGGATGGAGTCACGCTATTGCTTTAACGGAAGATGGATCAGTTGTTGCTTGGGGGAGGAGCGATTTCGGACAGTGCGATATTCCTTCCCCAAATACAAGTATTGTTTCCATCTCCGGAGGAGGACGTAATCTTGCTTTAACGAACGATGGTTCTATTGTGTGTTGGGGTTATAATATTGATCAATATACTATTCCTCCACCAAATAGAGGTTTCGTTGCGATTAGTGCTGGTAACTCACACTGCTTAGCCCTCAAGGAAAATGGTTCAAT
>JAOZUR010000064.1:11488-16187 GCA_029938555.1 Candidatus Sabulitectum sp.
TTGCGATTAGTGCTGGTAACTCACACTGCTTAGCCCTCAAGGAAAATGGTTCAATTGTTGCATGGGGAGAAAATAGCCATGATCAATGCGCACTTCCCTCATTTAATGCAGACTTCGTTGCCGTTGAAGCTGGAATGTTTTTCAGTCTTGCTCTTCACAATTATTCAGCTTTAGAGGAGGGGCTATCTGAACTACTCCTCCAAGATATTCTAAAACGGACTTCTGAATTCTCAGTAGTATTAAGAAACATCGCCTGGTGGTAATAGATTTGTATGGAAGTTCGGTCTGGAATGGAAAAGATACGGTAGGTGTGTCAGTGGCACGTGTATATTGTACCACCCCTGGCACGGGGGGTATACCACTCGACCGAAATGTGCAGGCTAAAAGATATAGTCAATAGTGTTCACGATGCTCGTTACTGGCTAGAGCGAATTTTTTCCATGAAGAGAATTATTGATGTTGCTAAAAGGGTTCATTTTTGACGTGTGGGATTTATCTGGCAGCTTGATTCATACGGTATACTTGGAGTAATAGCTGATTCAGATGTTTACCCTCGAGTATACCGCCTTGAAATGATAGAACGGATTGATTAAAAATTATTTGAAGAGCTTCAAAAAGAAGATAGAATGAAGAAAATCGGAATTTACGATTTTTCTACAAAACCAGTTATTTTATTAACCAGTGCTTATACCTTTTCCTCCTTAACAGGTTTTGCAGCAGCAGTTCAGGATATTGGCAGATAAAGCAAAGCTCTAGGCAGGGCTTCAACAACCGCATTTTTTGATATATTTGTATAACGATTGGAGTATTTAAGTGAAGAAAAAATGTCTTAACTGTGGTTCTAGTATATCCGAGCCCTTTTGCGGTGCTTGCGGTCAGAAGTCATCAACTGCTCGCTTGAATATTCGGCAGCTGTTTTCCAATGCTTTTGGCCATTTTTTTAGTATGGATTCAGCTGTTCTAAAAACAGTTCTGGATCTTTCGCGAAATCCTGGACAGGTGGCCAAACGCTATGTTGATGGCCAACGAGTTAAATACATAGCACCGTTCCGGTATTGCTTGACTGCTGTTGCCTTAATGATGATTGTCAATGCTTTGTTTGGCAAAAATGCTGGTTACACTCATGTTGAATTGGGCGCACATTTAAGCCCTTTAGAGTTGAAATTTCAAGTAGTAATTATAGAATTTATCATGCGTCATCTCGACAAGGTTACACTCGCCTTGCTGCCTCTACAGGCATTAGTTGTGAAGGTGTTGTTTCGAAAATCTCGATTTAACTATGCGGAAGTTACCAGCTTCAGTCTTTATATTTTGGGTCACATGTCGCTTTTTGGCTCTTTTTTAGTACTAGTACTATTTTCCAATCCTGAGTTGCAAATTAGTATTAACTTTCTCTTTGGGGTAGTTTATGGGGTATGGGCTGCCATTGGCTTTTTTGGTGAAAGAGCTTGGACTACATTTTTCAAAATTACGGTGGCCAGCATCGTTAACTCAATCATTGCATTTATTATTATTTTAGTTTTGCTTATACCCAAAATTCAAGACATGAAAGAGGCAGTAAATGCTGAAGATTCTCAGACTACTTCTGTATTAGAGGATTTAGAGATATAGTTCTTATTTTTGATATGTATTCGGGGGGGCAGTCCAAAAGAAAGATATTAAACATGCCCAAGTAGCGTTCTTTATCAAATAGTTGGAGAGGCTACATCTTAATCTCATTGCCATTTTGCGTTGCAACCCTGTGGCAAATCGAATATCAATGTCGCTTGTCAACTTGCCGTTACGCAGCCAACCGAAGGAGACCATGAAGAACTGCTGGGATATCAAAGAATGTCCGTTCAATGGCACGAAAGCCTCTGAAGCGAGTTGTCCGGTTTATGTTAATCAGACATCTTGCTGGGAATTTGACTGGCTCAGTTTCTATGACGCCATGCCGGATGGTTCGGATAAGGATGAGTGGAAGCACATGATGATCGAAGGGTGCTCAGACTGTAAGGTACGGAATTTACATGAACGGGAAGTGGACGCATTTCTAACAAAACTTGGAGGCGTGTAACAGCCAGTGATCTACCTGGGCAAATCTAAAAAATTCAGATAGATGCTACATTCATACCATTAATGCCTTGACATATTCAATACTATAGCACTTGAGGTTTGAACTACTCAATAGCTCCATATGTCAATCCATAATTTTAGTTTAGCCCGTCGAATATTTTCAAACTCACCGGAGACATCTTTCCATTGAATTATTTATCAAGGCAAATTCCAGACGATACCCGATCAACCCCTTGTGATTAATACAAAGGGACATTATCATTTACTTTGTAATTTGGAAATGGGACTACGTAGCTATAACAAAGCATTTAAGTAACATCATAAAAGAAGGGGGGGTAGAGGAGATTTCAGTTAGTTCCATTTTGGAACATACTGCCATTTGCTTCTAATAGAACATACCTATTAGAGTTTGAATCATCATCCAGAATGCTATTCATTAGAACTCTATTGGCTACAATCAAGGAAATATGCATACTAATCTGGTTATATAGGAATACTATCGATTTTGGATTAGTTAAGTTCAACCCCGGATGTGAAAGGTTTTTCAGACAGAAACATATGAGCTATAAAACAGTAGTTCCTGTTTTTACAGTAATGCTCATATCAATTTGGCAACGAGCTGTAGCCAAATTGAAAACGATGATAAAGAATAATTACAAACGTATCGGCGATATTTCATGGTTTATGAACACTGCTTCGGTAATGTACACGTTCACACAACGCTGCGTGCCATTGTGCATAGAACTCGAGAAACTTATAGAGAAGCTTTGATATATTAAGGGGAAATCAAATGAATCAAGAAAAAGTACATTGCTTTGCGAATGGGCTGAAAGTTGTAACCCTACATATACCGGAGAAAAAAAAGGTCTGTATGATGGTTGCAGTTGGTGTTGGCTCAATCCATGAAACTGCCGAAACTGATGGAGCTGCTCACTTCACCGAACACATGTTGTTCAAGTCAAACGAATACAGAAATAGCATCCAACTTATCAGAGATATTGAATGGAATGGGATCCAAACTGGTGCATTTACCGACCGTGATTGTACTGCATTTCGAGTACTATCTCCACCTCACACTTTTATTGATGCAATACAGATTGCCTATGAAGCATATAATAATCATGAGTATGTACCTGCTGAGTTGGAAATCGAGCGAGAAGTAGTAAATACAGAAATCAGAAGGTGTAGAGAGAATCCAGGCTGTCATGTAATTCACAATCTTCTTATGCCTTATTACTTTAGAGGAACAGATCTTGAAAGAAACGTATTTGGCCAAGTAAATGCTATTTCAAGTATCTCCTATCAGGAAATGATCCAATTCAAGAAAAAACATTATACCCCGCAGAATACGGTTATCTCAATAGCTGGGAATTTCAACGAAAGCAATATTCTCAAAAAGATAGAAACCACATTTGGTAAAATTTTCCAACCTTCATCCTCACTTGAGAAATTCAACACAGATCTAGTTGTAGAAAAAATGGAACCGCTTTATGAACAAAGAGATGGTATTGGACAAGCATATATGGCTCAAGTTCTGCCAGCCGCAAACAGATTTAACGTAGAGGATTATTATGCTTTGCATATGTTAGAAAATGCAATTGGTAAGCAAATGTCATGTCGAATGAGTAAGGAACTTCGAGTAAAGCGAGGGATCGGATACGATATTAGATCTATGTATCAGGCTCACCCAGAGAATTGCATAATTCTTTATGTAGGTGGTTTTGATTACAAGAGACTTCAAGAGACCAGATATGTACTTAACAGTATTGTTAACGATGTTGTTGAGAATGGTCTTTCTACTGCAGAAATTGAAGGTGTGAGAAACAAAGCCATATCCTTATTGCAGGACAGATTGGAAAACCTGGATAGTATCACAATTGATCTGTTCAGAAAGGTTATGTATAACTTTCCAATTTCCATTCTCGATGGAGAAGATGGTTTCCAGAGAGTAACTACTAAGACTCTGCAAAAAGCAGCAAAATTATATTTGGCAAAACCGAGGATTGAAGCTGGAATTATTCCCAAATAGTTAAACATTGTATATTTTACTTATTGAAGAGGAACAATATAGTGTCTGATTAGATTTGTTTTCGCATTGCTATGGGTGCTGCATGTAGTTCAAGACCGAGCGCATGCATAACCTTGAGAATAGTATCAAATCCTGGAGTGCGATCACCTGATAAAGCTTTGTACAGACTTTCCCGTGAAAGGCCTGCATCACGAGCAACCTGGGTCATCCCTTTTGCCCTGGCGATATCTCCAAGTGCTTTAGCAATAAATGCTGCATCTCCATGGGACTCTTCTATACAGGCCTCAAGATAGGCAGCCATATCAGCAGGAGTCTGGAGGTGCTCAGTTACATCGAAACGAGTAGTTATTGTTTTAGTCATGTATTTTCTCCTACAGTTCGCGTGCGAGGCGCAATGCCTTTTCTATATCACGCTTCTGGGTTCTTTTGTCTCCTCCTGCAAGTAGCACGATCAATTGCTTCCCTTGCCTTTTGTAGTAGACCCGATATCCAGGTCCATAGTCAATTCGCATTTCTGATACTCCCTCACCAACGGGTTTAGCATCACCAACGTTCCCGCATGCCAACCGTTGTATACGTGCCAATACACGGGCTCGTGCACGAATGTCCCGAAGA
>JAOZUR010000018.1 GCA_029938555.1 Candidatus Sabulitectum sp.
TCAGCCAAGGCTATTTGGCTAAAAAATACAACGACAAATATAATTATTATGGAAATTCTTTTGTGTTTTTTCATTGCCAGCCCCTTGATTTAAATTATAGAGCAAATTACACCATTTCTATTATAGTTCCTTAAATCATATTAATATTTGTAAGAGAAAAATTCAAATTCAAAAACGCTTTTCATTTGTTAAAAATTTGATGATCCACTTAACTTAATCTAACTATCTTAGCGCTTCTTATTCGTTCAAGCATATTGACACTAACGCAAAAAAATATAATACTGTTGTGTTGCTCATTTTCGAGTAACAAAAAGGAAGGGTTTTTATGAAACTTGTCTTACTTATTGTTGGGGTTTTTGCTGCCATGGCATTTGCTCAAGATCCTGCTAATGTTCTTATCTATCATGATGTATCTGGTGGATATGGTGACACTGTTGATACTGCTGCACAAGATCTGTGGCCATCTGCTAATGTTGAAGCTTACACAGGTTACCCTACTGCTCAGCATGCAGCATTTAATGCCGCTCTTGACGGTGGAACCGACTGGGATATCGTAGTTCTTGAATGCTGGTATGCAAATACTAACGACATCGACTGGGTTTCTCTTCTTGCACATTACAATGCAGGAGACTTTGTTATTTACGTTTCAAACTGGCAGATGGCATCTGGTACATCTGGTCAGGCTGCTCTTGGAACCGCCATGGGTGTTACTGCTTACACCAGTATCACTTCTGTTATAAGTCATTATGCTTGGGAAACAAGCCATGCTATCTGCAGTGGTGTTAGCACTTGGGACTGGGTCGATCCAGGTCTTGGTAGTCTTAACAACAAGTTAACAGTTAGTGATGCTACACCTGTCACAGGATGGACTTCTTCCTCTTCAGCAGGCGAAGCTGGCATCTGTGTTGCTAATGATGGTTACAGTGTAATCAGTGGATTTACTCCTGCTTACTCAGCTGCAGCTGATGTTATCTGGACCAATATTTACAACTTCATGTGGAGAGATACTGCACTTCAGCGCGATACATGGGCTGGAATTAAGGCTTCTTTCTAAATCAAGTTCTTAGTAAAAAAAACAGGAACCCTGAACGGGTTCCTGTTTTTTTGTATACTAAACTCCTCGATTGGCCTCGACCATTTCTTTAACTTTCATGAGGCGGGTAGTATTTCCTCGCTCCATTTCATCAAGCTTCAGTCGAATGTATCTGATTGCCTGATTAATTTCAGGGATCATTACATACTCTAAGGAATTCACTCTGCGCCTGGTACTATCTATTTCCTGAGCAATAAGAATAATAGCCTTCTCTTGCTCGGCAAGACGAATAATTTCAGGAAGAACCTTTTTGTAAACCTCAAGAGCCTCATCAAGCTCAGGAGGAGTATCAAACATTCCATAGTTTCTAACTTTTCCATGAATGGAAACTTTAAAAACAGGAAGGGTAAGGTTCATCACTCTTCTTGTTGAAGATTCAACAAGTGCTTTTGCCCCAGGATAACGCAAAGCATCAAGAAGACCCTGCTCCTCCATGGCGGCTCTAGCAAATAGAAACTCTCCATAAGCAATTTCTAACTGCTTTTCCAGCTTGGATCTAGCTCCTTCATAATGGCCAATCAGAATTTTGAACTGACGCATAAGCTCATCAAGCTTATCCTTCAGGAGTTTGTGGCCCCTTTTTGCCAGCTTGAGACGCTTCTTAAGCTGAAGCATCTCCATTCTGGTTGCACGAACTGCAATGGCCATTGTTACACCGGCCAGTATTTGTTCAAGTTCTCAGGACGAATACGCTTCATTTCCCCTCTTGGAAGCAGCTTTAGAAGTTCCCATCCAAGGTCAAGAGTTTCAAGAATACTTCTGTCCTCATGTTCATCCTGATTAATGTATCTTTTTTCATACTGGGTGGCGAAATTAAGATACTTTCGATCAAGATCACTTAAAGCGGCAACACCAAGTATTACAGAAAGCTCTCTTGCATTCTTACCAGCTGCGTATGCTGCCATGAGCTGGTTGAAAAGATCCGCGTGATCTTCTCTGGTTTTACCTTCACCAATTCCTTTGTCTTTCAAACGACTAAGGCTTTCCATAACATCCATTGGCGGGTAAATACCTTTTTTGTGCAACTCTCGATTAAGAATTAACTGACCCTCTGTGATGTATCCAGTAAGATCCGGGATTGGATGGGTTTTATCATCTTCAGGCATTGTAAGAATCGGAATCTGAGTTATTGAACCCTTTCTTCCTTTGATTCTTCCAGCTCGTTCATACAAAGAAGCAAGATCTGTGTATAAATAACCAGGATAACCTCTTCGACCTGGAACCTCACGCCTTGCAGCACTGATTTCACGAAGAGCATCACAATAGTTTGTCATATCTGTCATTATTACAAGAATGTGCATGTCTTTTTCGTAAGCAAGATATTCTGCTGCTGTAAGAGCCATTCTAGGTGTACTGATTCTTTCAATTGCAGGATCATCTGCAAGGTTCAAAAACACAACCGCCCTATCCATAGCGCCGGTTGCTCTGAAATCTTTGATAAAGTAATCAGCTTCTTCAAAAGTAATTCCCATGGCTGCAAAAACCACGGCGAAATTACCTTCTCCACTAGTCACTTTTGCCTGCCTGGCAATCTGAGCTGCAACAGCACCATGAGGCAGACCATTTGCACTGAAAATTGGAAGCTTTTGACCTCTTACCAATGTATTAATTCCATCAATAGAACTAAAACCAGTTTGGATAAATTCTGCTGGGTAATCGCGAGCAAACGGATTAATAGGAGCACCGTTAATATTGTTCATTTTTTCAGGAACAATAGGAGGGTCATTATCAAAAGGAGGTCTTGGTCTACCCTGTCCATCAAAAACTCTGCCTAGCATCTCTGTTGATACCCCAAGCTCAACACCCTTACCTAAGAAACGAACCTTGCATGTTTCAAGATCTGTTCCACTAGAGCCTTCAAACAACTGAACAAGGGCACGGTTACTGTCAATTTCAAGAACCTTTCCGCGACGAAGCTCACCATTAGCAAGCTCTATCTCTACAAGTTCTTCAAAACTGACATCAGTTACCTTGTCCACCAGCATCAGGGGGCCGGATATCTCAACGGTTGTTTTGTATTCCCGTATCATTTCTCAACCTCCCTTTCTAAGCGTTTTCGAGCTGTATTTTTTTATTCACAGCTTCGGTTATTTTTTTCTGTAAATCTTTAATCTGTTCAATCTCTTCTTCTGGCAGATAACGCATTTTTGCAATGTCTTCTGAAAGAGGGAAATCAAAAATCACCCTTGGGTGCACATCTGCGTTAATTGCCCTTGTCATTTCATCGTTTGTGAACAAAATGGTATTTAACATAAGCTGCTGTTTTCTACTGGAAGCAAAAGTATCGATTGGGTGGAAAGCATTCTGATGGAGGAAATCTTCACGAAGACTTCTTGCTGTGAACAGAATAAGCTGATCCTCTGGAGATAAACTTTCAGCTCCAACTAAACGGGCAATCTCAAGAAGGTTTGACTCGTCTTGAAGAAGGGCCATTGATCTCTTTACTGTGGGTACCCATTCTAAGCCCATGTGCTTGTCGTAATAAGGTTTCAAATTCTTAGTATAAAGACTGTAACTATCAAGCCAACCAATTGCAGGGAAATGTCGCATGTAAGCCAACTCTGCCTGAAGACTCCAGAAAACCTTTACCACTCGAAGAGTTGACTGAACCACAGGATCAGATAAATCTCCACCAGCAGGGCTAACGGCTCCTACAACTGTAAGCTCACCAATTCTGTCTCCACCAAGGCACTGTACTTTTCCAGCTCTTTCATAAAACTCGGCAATACGAGTTCCAAGATAAGCAGGATAACCCTCTTCACCAGGCATTTCTTCAAGTCGCCCGGACATTTCACGCATTGCTTCAGCCCAGCGACTGGTTGAATCAGCCATAAGAGCCACTGAATAACCCATATCACGGAAATACTCGGCAAGAGTAATTCCTGTGTACACACTAGCTTCACGGGCAGCAACAGGCATATTTGAGGTATTTGCAACAAGAACTGTTTTCAAAATCAAGGATTTTCCACTTTTGGGATCCTTTAAATTCGGGAATTCCTGAAGCACATCAGTCATCTCGTTACCACGCTCACCACAACCAACATAAATAACAATCTCTGTATCTGCCCATTTAGCCAGCTGGTGCTGGATAACAGTTTTTCCACTTCCAAAAGGACCGGGAACACAAGCGGTTCCACCCTTTCCGACAGGGAAAAAAGTATCAATAACCCTCTGTCCTGTGATAAGAGGTTCTTCTGGAGCAATTTTGGTGGTAACTGGTCTGGCTTTTCGAACAGGCCATTCCTGATACATCTTTAACTCAATAGTTTTTCCGGTTTCAGTTAAAACCTTAACCACCACTGTGTCTATATTGTAATCGCCTTTATCAAGCACAAAAGTTACTTCACCAATTGTGCCTGGGCGTATCATAACTTTGTGGTCAATCAGTTCTGTTTCAGGAACTATACCAATAAGCTCGCCACCGGAAACCTTGGATCCAACTTTCAGTTCAGGCGTAAAAGACCAGAGCTTTTCATGATCAAGACCGGGGATATTAATTCCTCTGGTAATCCAATCTCCAGCCTGCTCTCTTACCTTATCAAGTGGTCGTTGAATTCCATCATAAATGGAAGTAAGAAGACCTGGTCCCAGTTCTACTGAAAGAGGATGACCAGTCTGATAAACTGGATCTCCCGGTTTAAGCCCGCCTGTTTCTTCATAAACCTGAACTGAGGCCTTGTTACCTTTTAATTCTATAATTTCACCAATTAGCCGATAATCAGAAACAAAGACAACATCAAACATCTTCGCTCCTGTCATTCCAGTGGCAACCACCAGTGGGCCGGCTATCTTATCAATCCTGCCGTGTATCATTAATTCCTCCGACTCACTGTTCATCCTCAGCCATAAGATCTACACCTACGGCTCTGATGATCAAGTTTCTGATAGTGTCCTCGCCTCTGTGTTTTGATCCGGAAACTCCGGGTAAAACAACAACAGCGGGAATTGGCATGCTGACAACTTCATCTACTTCACTCTGAAGGTAATCAAGCATATCCTCGGTGACCATTATCACTGATACTTTTTCCTTCACAAGGGACTTAAACAAGCTAACTGCTTCAGGTCCATTATCCGGTGTATAAGTTTCTACTCCTAGAGCTCTAAACCCTAGAACAGAATCCGCATCACCGATGAAGGCTGTTCTGCCCTTTTCTGCCATACTTCCTCCTATCCTCTGGGAACTCTGGCGCTTAGACGCCTGGAGTCAATACCAGCAGCTTTACCGGCTGCAATCATTTTTAAATGAGAAGCTTCAAGCTCTCTGCGAAGGATATAAGCTGCAAGAGGCCCCGGACTAAACATATTTCCGGAAGCTCTTTCAAGAATATCCATAATCATCTTATCGCTTTCTTTTTGATAAAGCAGGAATGAACCGGATTCCAGCCCTTTCTCAAGAGCGGATGCTACCTGTTCAAAACCTGGTTTTTCACCAAGAAGAATTGAAAGTTTGTTCACCCTTACTGCATCTGAAATGTCCAACGGAGAGTGATACCCACCATGAAGCAGAATTTCTTCAACAGCAGTAGGAGTCATTTCTTCACTTCTACATCTGGCTGCTGTGAGAAAATTTCTCAATTCAATCTTTACTGCAGGAAGAGAACCCACAGGTTCAGCAAGTTTGCCTATGTTTTCAGATTCAACTTTTGCAGCAAGTCTATCAAGAACCGCATCTAATTTTGAAGCAGTGGGAGAATGAAGGCCCTGAATTTCTTCAAGAGAATTTTGAAAAGAAAGAGGTAATACATCAACAATATTACCATCGCTCCATGCCCTTTTCAAATCTTGAACAGAAACAAGTCCGTCAGGTTCAATTTCAACATCTCCATCACCACCGAATGCTAAATTTTTCCAAAGATATCTGGCATTCCTAACATCTCGTCTTAAAAGAATACCTTCTGTAAATCTCTTATCATTGGATAATTCAACAAGCTCTTCTTCAGCGGTATAAACAGCCATTTTCAAAGCATCTTCCAGATTGTCCTGGGATTGAAGAAGATTACCGTACCAGGAATCTCCCAGAATTCTCAACAATTCATCACGATCTTCTGCGGTAATCAACTGATTCCAGATTCTCTCTGTAAGAAGAGCCCCTTCCAATCCGCTGATCCTGCCGCTAGCATATGCATAAGAACTACCTGACACTATTACCCCTCCTGACCATCCAGCGGCAAAAGCCGCGAAAGCTCCATAACCATAGTATCATGGTTGAGCTCGGAAATCATGGAAAGTGTTGCATTCAGGCTGATATCTCCTGCACGCATAAGAATGCCCCCGTGGTCATTATGAAATTGCTCTGCAAGAACAAACTTAGACTTATCTGTAGAATTTTTCTTTAGGAATTCTGAAGTAATCCTGCCTTTATCATCTGCACAGATTTCCACTTCAACCGTTCCATCAAGATCACAATTCTTCAACAAACCAGTTATTAATTCGAGGTAATCAGGAGCAGAAGATATTTTTTTGACAGAATCTGATATAACGCTATCAACTATTTTTCTTCGGTGGCTGAGCAATGCCTTTTCCATATCACGAATGGCATGTGATTTCAACTGTACCGAGGTAATCTCTGTTTTGTTTCTAATTCGTTCCGAGTCCTTTGGAAATTTGTTTTTCAGGCGAGTTTTTACTTGAAGTAAAGCTTCTTCCTGCTCTTTTCTAGCAGACTGAATAATTTGATCTGCCTGATTTTTTCCATCGTTTTCGATCTTTGCCAATATGGCTTGAAGTGACATAATTGCCCCTCTATCCGATCTGACCCAGCATGAGGAAAGAAACCAAGAAACCAAGAATTGCATAAAATTCAACAAATACTGCAAGAATCAGAGCCTTGGCACTGTCGTCTGGCTGCTTTGCTGTCATCATTGCACCACCTGCACAAACTTTTCCCTGATGAATTCCAGACATGAGGCCAGCAAGTGCGATTGGTAAACCTGCTGCAAAAATCTTCCATCCATCAACCATAAGCAATGGGTTGTCACCAGTAAGAAGTGCTATTTTCTGTATCAAAAGGAAAGCAATAACGAACCCATAAATACCCTGTGTTCCCGGAAGAGCTGTAAGAAGAAGAAGCTTTCCGAATTTTTTAGGGTCAACACTCATGACACCTGTGCTTGCCTGTGCGGCAATACCCACACCAACAGCACTACCAATTCCTGCAAGAGCACAGGCAAGTGCAACACCTAAATATGCTACTAAATAATTCAATTCATTTCCTCCTTGTTTTTTTGTATCACTACTTTAACTATCTTTTAATTCTAATGTATCTTGGTTCATAACGAAAAACCTTGAATGAAACTCCTGTTCCATCGTAAAACTTACTAAAAAATTCTACAAACTGTAATCGAGCTGTGTGTATAAAACCACTTAACGCGGCCATTGCAAGATTAAACAAGTGACCAGCAATCAGTACAAGTACCGTAAGTACCATACCCACAACAGGAACGGCCGTAAGCATTCCAGCGATCTGATTGATCACTGATGCAATAATTGCACTGGAAAGAGCCAAGGCAAAAAGTCTTGAATAACTCAAAACATCACCTAGAAGGTTAACAATACCATAACAGGCGTATGCACCAAGCCCTGCTTTGCCACCAATACCCTGGGCTTCTTTGCCGCCCATGATAAAAATAAGCACAGCACCAAAACCCAGCATACCAAGAAAAACACTATCCCACATGCTACCAATTGGATATAGAGCGCCATCAAGAAGGTAGTGGTTAAAAAGCCATGGAAAAAGCCCTAAAAGAGCCATCATCCACCCGGTCTGATCGATCACAGCGGAAATGCCCTCGCCAGCTCTAAGACGCTTCTGCAGATTAACAACAATACCCCATGCAAGCTGCACAAGACCAAAACCGAGAGTCAGGTAAAGGAATTGCTGAGAAAGAGCGAAACCATCAGAGGTTCCCCTTACATAACCTGGAACAAGCTTATTCAACGGCATTGCTGCATCTTGAAGAAGTTTTGGAAGAGTATCAAACGGTATTCCGAACCAGCCACCAAGAAGAAAGCCCCAGAAAATGCTAGCAAGTCCTCCTTGAAACATTAATTCAAAAAGCCTAGTATTTCCCTGTTTTTTCTTTGTTAAATACCAGCCGATGGCGGAACCCAAAGCAAGAGCGAGACCATAACCGGCATCTCCTATGCAGATACCAAAAAACACCACATAAAACGGAGCCATATGCGGTGTCGGATCAGGATCAGCTCCTTGAGGTTTGCCATACATATCTGTTAGCATCAAATATGGATCAACTGTGGCGCTCTCGGAAAGGAAAACAGGTGGAACTTCATCTTCATCCAGCTCTAGTTGGTTAATATCAACCTGACCCAACTGTTCAAGATTCAGCTTCAGTCCTGGTAATTCTTCCAGCCTTACCCACAAATGCAATAAAAGTACTGATTTACTTGCTCTGCCTGATGTAGCTGCCTCTTCGTTTAAGGCAAGAAGACCAACAGCATCCCACAAAGCTTTCAACTGAGGAAGTTTTTCAACCATGTTGTCTGCTTCTGAGGTCAACTCCTGTATTTTGTTTTGAACAACAGAAAAATCAGCCTTCTGATCTTTCAATTCGTCAGCTGGTTTTCCAGAAAATCCTGAAAAATCAGTAGTAACAAACCCTACCTCAGTAAGACCGTTCAAAGCCTCAGTCTCGATTGAATTGTGCCATACAGCTATAGCTTTGTTTTTTGAAAGTTCCTCAAAATGAAATAGCTCTTTTTCCTGTTCAAGTTTTTTAAGTGGAGAATATCCCTCTCTTGCTGAAACAAAACCGGCTTTAAAAGAAAAAACACCATTCTGCCTGATTTGATCAAATCGCAAAGGTAAATCTGCCCAATCTTCTATAAAATCAATCTTTCTCTGAATCTCTTCCTGCCTTGCATGAAGAGAAATAAGTTGATCTGAAATCTCAGCAGCCCTCTGCGCTGTTAATTCCAGTTCACCGTCATGAATCAAAGAAGACAATTCATCAACGGTTTTCGGAGTAACTGAAAGCTGTTTTTTTGAACTGTGTCTGTTTTGAAGAAAAGGAATCGATTTTTCCAACGATACAGCAAGGGAATGAATTGAGGATCTGCTTATTTCTTCCACTCTAGAAAAAGGTGCATCTTCAATTACCGACATATCAATTAAATGAACGCTACCGGCTTTTTCAAGAGTTGCAAGAACATCAGTCTTTACTGTGGAATGACAGAGAATTTCGGCCTTAACCACACTATCTCTTGCCATTATCCTTTCTCCACTTCAAGAGCAGAATGAAGTAACTCAAGAGCTTTTGGAACAATCTTATGTGATTGCGAATCCAACTGTTTTTTTCCTTTTACAAGAATAGCCTGCTGTTTTATCTTTAAATCTTTTATCTCACCATTAACTTTTTTCAAACCCTCTTCTTCTAGGTTTTTCAGCTTTATATCATATTCACTCTCTATACTGGAAATCTGCGCCGGAATACCTGTTCTGATTCTCCGGGCTTCTTTTGTGGCCTCTTCCACCAGTTCCCTTGCTTTTTCTTCAGAAGATAGAAGGGTATTCAATCTGCTATTGCCCACAAAGCTCACCGCCCCTCGTGTGTAACCAACAACCCTGAACAGAATCAACGGTTGTTGTGTAATTTGTGGATACTATCAAACAAACTACTCTAAGTGTAGCCCGTAACTTAAAACTAGTACATGAATTAACTAGTTTTCCACAAAAACTAAAAGTTTTCAACAATTTGTATATCTTAATCAATAACTACGATTTAGCTTTAACCTCTGTACCACTCATGCTGCAATGGCCTTCAAAAAAGACACCCTCTTCTATGGTCAAGGATTTTGTAATAATATCTCCCTCAATCCTGGATCCATTCTGAAGTTCAAGTTGTTTTTCGGCCTTGATGGTTCCATTAACTGTGCCACCAATTATTGCATGAGTAACTGAGACATTACCCTTTATTCGACCATCGTGCCCGATGGTAAGGGTCCCTGCAACATTTACCTCTCCCTCAACATATCCATCAACCCTTAGCCCACCCTTAATATTAAGAGTGCCATTAATTGAGCTACCACTTCCAATTGTAGAATTGATAGCACTGTAAGAATCATCTCTAGCCATAATATTTCCCTCTTCTACTCGGGGTTATCCCCGGAAACTCCAGCCCTTGCCAGGTTTTCAATGACGGATCTCGTATTTCGTATTTCCTGTAATTCAAATTCTATCAAGTCCAGTCTGTTGTTTAGTTCTCTAGCAGCAACTAAAGAATCCTCAAGCAAGGTGTTTTTTTCTGTAAGTTCAGCCACCTTGTTATATTTTGAAGATCCTAAATAAACAATTACTACCGAAGCTATCACAACAAGAATCATAAAACCAGCAACCATACGGAAGACCAAAAGCCTTTTTCCGGATATTATCCACTCTTTCCGTTTTTTGGTAGCATCATGCGGCGTTATATTAACAGTAAAGCTTTTATCTCGATTTAACAATATTTCTCCTAGTTCAATTCATAATTTGTGCTAATCTAAAACCGAACTTTCATTTGGTCAAACACCTGTTATGCCTATAAGCTTGAAAGCAATTTTTCTATCTGTTCTTTGCTCAAACCTGCACCAATACACGCCATCAAAAAAAGTCTAATCTTGTTTCCAGCCATATCGCCTGCGGAAAGTGCGCCTTTGTTTTTTAGATCAGAACCTCCTCCTGGATAACCGTAAACAGCTAAAACTCGCCCTTTATAACATCTACTTGTTATAACAACAATTACACCAGAATCTACTGCTCTTTTTATAGACAATGCAGTATCGGGATGAACATTACCCCGCCCAAAAGCTTCCACAACAATTCCTTTGTAATTAGTTTCTGTAAGAAAATCTATCAAGTCACCACCGAAACCTGCAACAATTCTAACTAAACCAACTTTTTTTTCTAGGACCAATTGCCCTTGGGGTAGATTCATTCTCCAGATAGGAAGACGATGATAAAGCACTCTATCATCATCTACAAAACCAAGGGGGCCATAACCTGGAGAATCAAAACTACTAACTTTGGAAGTACATGTTTTTGTAACCCGTCCGGCAGCATGTATTTCATCATTAAGAACAACAGTAACCCCAAGATTATTTATTTCCGTGCAAGCCACACGAACAGCACTTCTAATGTTGCGAGGGCCATCCACTCCTAGCTCACTATTACTTCTCATAGCCGCCGTAAAAACAACTGGCAATGAACCTTCCAGGTGGATGTCAGCCATAAAAGCGGTTTCTTCCAGGGTATCTGTTCCATGAGTAACAACTACACCGTGATATTCTTTTGTTACTTCAATTCTTCTAAGCTCTGTAGCGATGTCCACCATGATTTCTGGTGTTATGTGCGGGCTGGGCAGGTTAAAGAACTTTTTAACATAAATATCTGCTCCATCCAGTGTATTTGCACTGCTAACATCAACTTTTGAATTTGTACTAATGGTTAATCCGTGGGACATAGGAGTCATCTCTATTGTTCCACCGGTGGAAAGAACAAGTATTTTTTTCAATTTAACTGGGTTCATCAAATACCGCCAAAGATTTAAGATACTTTTTCAATTCAGCGGGTTTTTCTGAATAAGGTTTAGCATCCTGTAAAAAACCTAACCGTGTGCCGTGCATATCAAGTAATCTCATTAATTCTGCATCAGTACCGGCAGCCTGTAACAATAATTGACTTTCTTCTAAAAGCTGAAGAAGCCCTTCTCTTGCAGGGTCAACTGTCCATCTTAATATAATTGCAACAGAATCTGCATTATCTCTGTATTTCTTTCGCATATCCGAACTGATTTCCCCGGCCTGACTAGCGCTGACAATGCCGCTACCATATTTGATTCTTCGGAAAACATCCTGGACAAGCTCTACAGCAAGTGATAGAGTTTGAATCGGCTTATCAGAAGAAGGATTTACACCACTAAAAATCCAACAATCCATTAAACCATCTGCAATTTTCGATTTTTCAAAGTCTGAGTTAATGCTAAGCAATGCTTTTTCCACGGTAATGAAAAAAGTTGCATAATTTTTCATAAAATCAACTTTATCATTCACTGAATTTTCAATTAAAAGACGCTCAGTTAATATCTCAGAAAGAAGTCTACTATCTTCCATACCAAGCACAAGAAGATCTAACCTTTCTGCTGCATTTCTTTTCCACAACGGCAGAAGAAACTTCTTTTCAATTAAGGCAAAGCCGTTTTCAGGACTTGTAGCATAACGCAAACTTTCAGAAAGCGTGGAAAGAAATCCATCAGCACTATTGTATCCTAAAAATTCTACAGCACTGGTGGCTGTTTCTGCAATTTTACTAGCAAATGATTTTGAATTATTAGACACAAAAACAATATCCATTGCACAATTCAACAAAGGAGGTAGTGTTACATGTCGCCATGCATGATAAATATCTTCTTGCATAAATCCATCAATGGATTTTAAATAAGAAAAAAGCTCGTTTTTTTCAAACTCCGTATGCTTTTTTTCCTGAAACAATGAAATTAAGGGTGTATCACCGGTTAATGCAAGTAATTCTTTAATTTTTTCCCTATTCCATTCAAGAGATAAATTATTAGACCCTAAAATAGTTGTTTTTCCTAATTGTTTATAGAGAAAACCGACCACATCTAAAATGTTTTTTCTGTATTGTCCTGAACTAGAACCTGTTAATGCTGTTACAGCACCGTGCAATTTCATTATAGCTGTATCTTCTTGAATTTGGAATTTATTCCACTCTTCTCTTTTACGAATAGACCAGTCATCTGAAATTTGCATGGATGGAGAGCATTGTTGAGATAACCAAGAAGACAATACTGTAACCAAATCTTGCTTAATTTCCTGGTTAAGCTTTTCCACCAGATATTTAGCAAAATCTTTACCTGCAGTCATACCTCCGACGCTTCTTGAAAATTCCTCTGCCACCTTGTATAAAAATTCTATGAGTTTTGATGGTTCTCTATCAAAAAGAGCTATAGAATTAGGCAAAATCGAACCAAAAAATATCTGAGCTGTACCACCTGGGTTTATCATTTTTAATGAATTGATGGAATTTGAACTATCAGGAATAAGTTTTGAAAGTAAATCATTTATTGTTTGTTGATTAATAGAATCTAGAGATCCTGGATTATCAACAAACGATCTAAATATGTTGCTTACTCCACAAGAAATGAATTCTTGAAACCATGAATCTCCGTCATCTTCCCATACGACTAATCTGCTAAACCTTTCAGAAATTGCTCGAACTCCAGAAATCATCTGTTCTGTTTTGCTATCATCAATACCTGATATCGCAAGAAGGTCTACCATTAAATTATCAACAATGGCAACTCGTCCACCGGCACGAAAAACTTTAGCAAAAACATTATGATCAATTTCTCTTAACTTCTCTGGTGAATCTGTTGTATTGTAACCGGTGACTGCAAAAGAAAGACATTCCTCAAATACTGGATCATCAAGATCAACCTCAAAAAGAAGCTTAGTTATTACATTTTCCAAATACCTATTTCTGTTAGTCAAATTTTGGACTTTGTTTATGTATTTTATCAATTTTTCTTCTGCTGCTGAGTTAAACGAAAGCAAAGACTCAACCCACAGGGGAACCATTCCAGATAAAGCTTTTTCTCTATCTGTTATTGAAAGAGAATCAAGTAACCTTGCTGTTACCATTAATCGAGAAAGATACTGTTTTTTGTTAGACTCTTCTGAAGCTCTCAGCAAA
Organism: Candidatus Sabulitectum sp.; assembly: GCA_029938555.1. GTDB lineage: Bacteria > Fermentibacterota > Fermentibacteria > Fermentibacterales > JCC-6 > Sabulitectum. Next base: position 13,797 of record JAOZUR010000018.1, read on the forward strand.
AGAGAACTTGCAGATAAAACACTGGAAAAAGATGTTAAATTTGAATTAATTGAATCTGCTAATATTTTTACTGCCCAACCTGATAAATCCTTTTCCAATAAAATTATTGCCCTATAAAAGGATTTTAACCACGCACGGTCTGCTGTTGATGAGAAAGGAAAAATTTTAGTTACTGTATTAACAAAAATATTAAAAATTCTTGATGATAATCTTTTTTTCTTAGATGTTTCTTGAATTAGTGAAGATAAAAATTCTAAAACTTCAGTGGTTAAATTATCGTCAATGGTCTGAAGAAAATCGGTTATTCCCTGGAATGACACATTTGTCTGCATAAGTTTAAGAAATTCTATTAAGGAGAAACCAAGATCGGATTGATTAGTACTTGAAGTTCTTACTGAAATAGCTTCAACGGTAATATCAAGTAAAATCTGGTTATCAAAAACAGTTACAGCATCAGGATATAAGGAAAAAGCTATTTCTAATTCAGGTTCTGATTGTGAATTGAATACTGATTTTGCTCTTTTGATTCTTTCTTCTTTAAGTAAAACATCAAAACCAACAGTTTTTTCAAGCCCTCGAAAAACCCCAGTTAGAAATCTGATTGAACCCATTGGAACCAGCCCACCAGTAAGGCGTCCTTGTATTTTGCTTCCTTGATTTGAAATTAGATTCCATATTTGCTGAAAATCTTCTTTATTGAGCAGCCATCCTGTTTCCAGAATGAAATCAAGAATCTGTACTGATTCTTCTGTTTTTAAGTTTTGGATTTTTGAGTCTGATAAAAAAATCTGGGTTAAGTCTACTATTTTGTTTCCACCTATTAGCACCTTTACACAAGCAAAAGCAAATCGATCTGGAAAAATTTCTGCTATTTTTATAGGTGTATTATAAAAAGCAGAATCTTGTATTTGATTAGAAAATAACACTTTATACCAACAGGCTAAACTCTCTTGAAATGTAATTGTCATTGATTTGCTTTGGTGAAGCTCTGCTATTCTCAAAAACCCCAATACTGCTTTAGGCATCACAGACTGCTGAAGATTATGACATGCTATAAACCAATTGAGTGCTGTTTTTTCATTAAAAAAAGGCAAAAAATCTACTGTTGATAAGTATGAATACAGTTTTTGTGCATCCGGTCTTTCCATACTTGAAAGCAAAGAGGCAAGACTTGGTATTGATAAACCAAAAGAAGAAGCGCATCTAAGTCTGGAAATGGAAGCTGAGACTTTTGGTACAATTTTCGGTTGAACCGAAATTGTTTCAGGGAAAGGGGGTACATTCGCCTCTGGCGAATGTACCTGAATTCCATTGAAAAGCTTCAGCCTTAACCAATTTTGTACTTTTTGGTTAAGTTCTTTTTGTGAAGGCATCAAACTTCTTCCTTTTGTGATCCTTCCTCTGTTGTATCCTCTTCTGTCAGTAACTGGGATTCAAGTAATGCAACATCAGAAACTGAATCATTATCGTGTAGATTCATAAGTCGAACACCCTTGGTGGCTCTACCAATCAATCTAACATCATCACCTTTAAATCTAATTACCATGCCTGATACTGTTACCAGAAGAATTTCATCCCCTTGAGATGGAGAAGATATTGTTACCACATAACCGTTTCTTTCATCTGTGACAATGTTGATAACTCCTCCCCCTCCTCTATGAGTATTTCTGTAATCCGATACTGGTGTTTTTTTACCATAACCATTTTTTGTAACTGACATAAGAACATCATCATCTGTAACTGTAACAAGTCCTACAATTGTGTCGTTTTCTTTAAGCCTCATGCCAGATACGCCCATGGTATCTCTTCCTTGAACTCTAATTTCTGTTTCTGGGAATTTAATTGCTCTTCCGAAGGATGTGGCAAGAATAACAAAAGAATTCCCATCAGTCATAACCGCTTGAACTAATTCAGAATTTTCCATGAGTTTAATGGCTTTTATACCGTTTTTCCTGGGATGACTATACATACTCAAACTGCTTTTTTTCACTCGACCATCACTTGTAGCCATGATTATGAATTTTTCACCGGAAAAATCTTTCACACATACCCTAGCCACCGGCCGTTCGTCTGGAAGAAGTTGAAGAAGGTTAATTATCGCCTTGCCGCGACTATTTCTACCACCTTCTGGGATTTTCCATACCTTTAACCAATGACATCTTCCAAGGTTTGTAAAGAAAAGAATGTATTCGTGATTTGTTGAAGTAAATACTTGCTCAAGGAAATCTTCATCTCTTGTGGTTACTCCTGTTTTGCCTCTACCGCCACGAGTTTGGCTTCTCCAGGTATCAATTGGAAGTCTTTTGATATAACCCCTGTGAGACACAACGATTACCATTGAATCGTCTGGAATCATGTCTTCCATATCAATACCATCAGGTGTCCATGGAATAATTTCTGTTCTTCTGTCTTCTCCATACTTTTCAGAGACTTCTTTGAGTTCATTTATAACTATTTCCATCCTAAGATGTTTATTTTCAAGGATTTCTTTTAGTTTTGCTATAAGTGTTTCAAGAACAGAAAGTTCTTCCTCAAGAGATTTCCTATCAAGCGCTGTTAGCTTACCTAAACGCATTTCCATAATTGCTTGAGTCTGCTTTTCAGAGAAATCAAAAGCAGCCATAAGGTTTGCTTTAGCCTGAGTTTGACTTGAGGCTGCTTTTATAATTCGAATCACTTCATCTATATTATCTTGAGCTTTAATTAATCCTCGAAGAATATGAGCACGAGCTTCTGCTTTTTTGTATTCAAATTCGCTTCGTTTTAAAATAATAATATGACGGTGTTCTATATAAAAAGTCAACATTTCTCGAAGGTTAAGCCTTCGAGGGATTTGGTCTACAATAGCAATTAAATTTGCTCCGAAAGTAGTCTCAAGAGTTGTATGCTTGAAAAGTTGGTTTAATACAACTTCTTCAATAGCATCACGCTTGAGTATGATAACAACCCTCATACCATCTCTATCTGATTCATCACGCAGGTCTGCAATGCCTGTGATTCTTTTATCTTTAACCAGATCAGCTATAGATTTTATAAGTCGTGCCTTGTTCACCATGTATGGTAATTCAGAAACTATTATACAAGCTCTTCCATTTACTTCCTCTGAACCAACCTTACTGCGAACAATTATTTTTCCTCGTCCACTTCTATAAGCATTTTTAACCCCACCAAGACCCATAATGACCCCGCCTGTGGGGAAATCTGGAGCTTGAATAATGGTCATAATATCTTCGTCAGAAACGTCTGGATCATTAATAAGCAAAATACAGGCATCTACAATTTCCCGTAAGTTATGTGGGGGAATGTTTGTTGCCATTCCAACGGCAATACCTGAAGATCCATTTACAAGAAGATTAGGAATACCGGATGGTAAAACTGTTGGCTCTTTAAGCCTTTGGTCAAAATTCGGTTCAAATTTTACGGTTTCTTTTTCAATATCAGAAAGCATTTCTTCGCCAATTTGGGCCATTCTAGCTTCCGTATATCTATAAGCCGCAGCTGGATCTCCATCAACAGAACCAAAGTTTCCTTGTCCTTGAACAAGAGGATGCCTTAAAGAAAAATCTTGAGCCATTCTAACCATTGCATCATAAACAGAACTATCACCATGGGGATGATACTTTCCAAGAACATCACCAACAACAGTAGCTGATTTACGATATGCTCTTTGGTGAGTAAGTTTCTGTTCATACATACTGTAAAGAATTCGTCTATGAACGGGTTTTAAGCCATCTCGTACGTCAGGTAATGCTCTTCCCACAAGTACACTCATAGAGTATTCAATGTATGAATTTTTCATTTCATCTTCAAGTTGGATAAAGCTTTTTCTTTCTTTATTTATTATTGGTTCTTTTATATCAGTAGTCAAGATTCTTCACCTCCCCAGCATGTTTTTCAATGAATAATCTTCTTGGTTCAACCTCATCACCCATTAAAATTGAAAATATTCTACTTGCTTCAACAGCATCGTCCATTCTTACCTCTAGCATTAATCTGGTGTCTGGATTCATTGTAGTATCCCATAATTGATCTGGGTTCATTTCTCCAAGACCTTTAAATCTTTGTATACCAACTTTTAGTGAACCTGTTTCTTCTTTGATAACTTTATCTCTCTCTTTTTCTGAGAAAACATATCTTTCTTTCTTGCCCCATTTCAGTCTGAACAAAGGCGGTTGGGCTATGTAAATATGTCCACCGGAAATAAGTTTAGGCATGTATCGGAAAAAGAATGTTAACAGAAGTGTTCTAATGTGTGCTCCGTCCACATCAGCATCTGTCATAATTACTATTTTACCATATCTCAGTTTTTCAATATCAAAATCTTCTTCACCTATACCTGTACCAGTGGCGGTCACTAGGGTTCTAATTTCAGTATTATTTAATATTTTATGCAGTGGTGCTTTTTCCACATTAAGAATTTTTCCTCTTAGGGGTAAAATTGCTTGAAAATATCGGTCTCTGCCTTGTTTTGCACTACCACCAGCAGAGTCACCCTCAACAAGGAATAATTCTGCTTCGTCTGAGCTACGCACAGTACAATCTGCTAATTTTCCAGGTAATGATGCTGTTTCTAAAGCACTTTTACGCCTAGTAAGCTCTCGAGCTTTTCTTGCTGCCTGTCTTGCTGCACTTGTATCTATACATTTTTGAATAATTTTTTTTGCTATAGCAGGATTTTCTTCAAAAAACTGTTCGAGACCAGCGTAAACCATTGATTCCGTTACGCCTTTTACTTCTCGATTTCCAAGTCTTGTTTTTGTTTGTCCTTCAAATTGTGGATTGCTAATCTTAATACTGATAACAGCGGAAAGACCCTCTCTTACATCGTTACCGGAAAATGTTTGTCCTGTTTTTTTAAACATTTTATTTTTAGAACCATAATCATTTAAACATCTGGTAAGGGCTGACCGAAAACCGGTCATGTGTGTACCACCATCAACAGTATTTATGTTATTTGCAAAACTAAAAACGTCTTCCTGGTATCCTGAATTATATTGAATGGCTACGTCTGAAAGAATAAAAGACCCATCATCTAGTTTACCTTCTTTGGTAAGCTGTATTGGAGGTTCGTGAAGTGGATGTTTGTTTTCGTTCAAAAAACTAACAAACGATGTTATTCCACCGTCATACTTAAATACCTTATTTTTTTCTGAGTCAGGCCTAGTGTCTGTAATAGAGATACGAAGTCCGCTATTCAAAAAAGCCAACTCTCTGAGTCTTTTTGCTAAAATATCAAAACTATATTCAATCGTTTCAAAGATTTCAGAGTCAGGTAAAAAACGAATAGTAGTTCCTGTTTCAGAAATTTCACTTTGTTGTTCTATTAATTCTGTTTGAGGGATACCTCTTGAATATTCTTGCGTGAATAGTTTGTGTTTATTTTTTACTTGTACCTTTAGCGTGGCAGAAAGAGCGTTTACAACACTAATACCTACTCCGTGAAGACCACCAGACACCTTGTAAGAACTGTCATCAAATTTACCACCGGCATGAAGGGTTGTCATGACAACTTGAAGTGCAGAAACTCCCATTTTAGGATGTTTATCTGTAGGAATTCCTCTTCCATTATCTGTAACAGATATACCACCATCTGATTCGATTACTACTTCAATTGAATCGCAGTAACCACCTTGTGCTTCATCAACACTATTATCAACTACCTCATAAACAAGATGATGAAGACCGGCAGAAGAAGTAGATCCAATATACATCGAAGGCCTTTTGCGGACAGCTTCTAAACCCTCTAGAATTTGAATCGATTCTGCGCCGTAAACGGCTGCTTCATTATTGGCCAAAATATTACCTTTCTCTATCTCGGGGAGATTTAACTACTATCTTTAAAGAAAGAAATAATTCTTCCCCCGATGATTCATTCAAAACAGCTAGAATTTCACTACTTCTGTATCGAAGTTCCATTGCTACTGCAGCATTGAATGCTTTTATAAACAGTGTAGATTCTGAAAAATTAATAACAGAACAAAACGGAGCTAATTTTTCACCTACAGCGGGTTTCCAAAAATTTAAGGCTCGTGATCTAGGTAAAAGTCTATCCATCTCAAGATCAGACCAGATGTTATCTACAAGATTACGAATACTTTCCATTAAATTGTATCAGGTAGTCTTACGGGCATAACTAAAGTTAGGTATTCTATTTTAGATTCCTGTTCTTCCTCAACAATAATCACAGCAGTACCACTATCATGAAGATTGAAAAGAACATATTCACTTTTCATGTTTTTTAAAATATCTATGATGAGATTCCCATTAAAAGCAACTTGTATTGGATTGTTTTCATAAAATGCTATTATTTCTTCTCGGGCTTCACCAGCATCCGTGTTTTCAGCATGCAAAATTACTCTATTATGTTCAATAGTAAACATTATTTGGTGAGTGGCTGGATTTGCGATAATTCGCATTCTTTTAAGAGCACTATTAAGGTCATTTTTGTTTATTTTAAGAATAATGTTATTGCTTTGAGGAATTACTTTTTCGTATGGCGGATAAGGACCTTCAATCATTCTACTGTATATGCTTGTATTATCTATATGGAAACTAATTTGAGAACTTTGAGATGACATAAGAACCGGTTCAGTAGAGTTTATTTTCAGCAAAAGGTTTAGTGCTTTTGTTGAAAGAATTGCCTCTATTTCAGTATTGCCTTTTATCTCATTCATTTTTATTTTAGCTAATCTATGTCCATCAGTAGCAACCATTTCAAGACAGTCGCTGTTTAGTTTCCACAATAGTCCTGTTAGTGAAGCTCTAATTTCACTGGCACCTGCAACTGCATATACAGTTTTCTTTATACCTTCTTTAACAACATCAAACGGAAGAGAAATTTTATCTGTTTCTGAACCAAATGAAGGCAACGATGGATAACTGTCTTTACTGCTACAGGGTAAAGTAAAAGAGCTTCTAGCAGAACTAATTGTAGTTCTTGATCCAGTTGCGTTAATACTTACATCCGATCCTGATAATTCTCGAACGATTTCAAGAAGTTTTTTACCAGGCAAAGCAATAGACCCTTGTGTTGTAATAGTTGCTGGAATTAATGTTATCACTGTAGTATCAAGATCTGTTGCAGCTAGCCGAAGAAGATCACCTTCTGTTTCCAATAAAATATTGGACAAAGATGGAAGGCTAGTTTTTGGAGGAAGAGCTGATGAAACAGTATTCAACCCATCCAAAAAGGTTTTATGATCTACGAGAAGTTTTAACATTTCTAGTCCTCCACAAAGTCTATTTAAAAATCTATAAAAACAAAAATACAGTTATAGTAATTATACCGTACTTTTTGTTCAAAAGTAACCCTCATCCCCATGGCATACACTTAACCTTTGTTGAAAAGAAGTGGAAAACTTTTTTATGAAATCGTAGTTTTCAACAAAGAATACTTTCAACATCATTATACACATTTAAACCTAATTCATTAATTTATGTTTTAGATCTGTTATTTTGTTTTTGAAAATTGAATCTTTTTGCATTAGAGTTTTTACACGCTTGATTGCATTTAAAACCGTTGAATGATCGCGTCCAAAATAAGCACCAATTTCATCTAATGATAATTTTGTTAGATCACGAAGAAGATACATTGCTATTTGCCTAGGAATTAGAATTTCTCTTTTTCTCTGTTTCCCTTTAAGGGCTGTTGGATTTACGTTAAAATACTCACCTACTGTTTTTGTAATTAATGAAGGATTTAATCTTTTTGAAAAAGCTCCTAGGTACTCGGTTATTATTGATTGAACATTTTCTAAAGACATTTCCATATTTTGAATTCTAATATTTGCAGCGAGAATATTAACAACACCTTCTAGTTGTCTTACATTTGACTTAACAGTTTCAGCTAAATAATAAATTATATCGTAATTAAGGTTAATGTTTTCATCTGATAATTTTTGTTTTAAAATAGCTATTCTAGTTTCTAGTTCAGGAGGTTTAATATCTACAACCATCCCTGATTGAAACCTTGAAATTAATCTTTCCTCTAGTGGTTCAATTTCGTGTGGGGGTCTATCCGAGGTAAGTACAATTTGTCTGCCCCTGAGATAAAGCTCGTTAAATAAGTGAAAGAAAAGATCTTGTGTACCTTCTTTACCAGCAAGAAATTGAACATCATCCATGATTAGATAATGTGTATTTCTAAATCTGTTTTTAAATGTTTCCATTTTTTTTCTTGGATTATTGTTTGGGTCTAGAGCATTTACAAAACCGTTCACAAATTCTTCACTGGAAATGTAGCAGAAGGTTTTATCTGGTTGTTCTTTTTTAACATGATGAGCTATTGCTTGAACAAGATGTGTTTTACCAAGGCCAACGCCGCCATAGATAAAAAAAGGATTTGCCGAGCTATACCCCATTTCATGGGCAATCGCTTTTGCTACAGCAAATGCAAGGTTATTATTTCTTCCTTGAACAAATCGGGAAAACACATAACTTGGTTTTAAAAAATTTGAAAAGGTATCGTTCCGTGAAGAGTTTCCAACTTTGCCAATTGACAAAATTTCAGGAACATGGGTAAAAACTACTGTTACAGAGTTGTCGTTAGTAACCTCTCGAAGCAATTCTTCTATTTTATCTTTATAGTTATGAGAGACAAAATTTGCTCTTATCTCAGAATCGAGACCTACTGTAAAAACTCCATTTGAAAAAGAGCGAAACGATGCATTAGATAACCATGAATTATAGAGTTCAGAACCCATAAGTTTTTTCGCCCTGTCAAGGCATAAATTTAAAATATCTTCTGGTAAAAAGCCCATAGATTGTTTCTCCGTAGACAAAGTAAAATTTGTAATATTTCGTAACATAATATTATTCTATACAAAAAAAACAAGTGTATTTGCATAAATAATCTTTGAACTTGACAACACCGCAGTATTTAGATAGCTTTCCGCTTCAAGTATGACAAAAAATCATAAGAAATTATGAGAGCTTACCTAACGAGGATAATAATGAAAAGAACGTTTCAACCAAGTAATATCTCAAGAAAAAGACGCCACGGGTTTAGAGCTCGTATGGCCACCAAGGGTGGAAGAAAAGTTATAAATGCCAGAAGACGCAAGGGGCGCAAGCGTCTTATACCTTAAGCTTTGTCTGGCAACTGTCTTAAAAGTTTAAAGTCAGGATGGCAGTTCAGGAAACTGTTAAGGCAAGGTTATCGGTTTAAGGGTAACTCTTTGAGAGTACGGTATAATAAGAATACCCTGGGCAGAATACGCCTGGGGTTTTCTGTTTCAGCCAAAACAGGAAATGCTGTTCAGCGTAACTTGTTTAAGAGAAGGCTTAGGCAATATTCAGTGGAGAAGCAGGTAAAAGTAGGGTTTGATGCGGTGATTTTTCCAGTGATTCCTTTAAAAAAAACTAACTGGAAAATTATGTATCAAGATATGGAAGATGTGTGCCTAAGGGCAGAGCAGAGGTTTAATTGAAATTTATTTTAATTTTTATCATAAAATTATATAGAAAGCTTTTATCACCACTGCTTCCTCCCAGCTGTATATATACGCCAACATGTAGCGCTTATGCAGAGGAAGCATTAAAAAAGCATGGTTTATTTCAAGGTTTATTTTTAGCAACTAAAAGAATACTTAGATGCCATCCATGGCATTCTGGGGGATATGACCCTGTACCGGAGGTAAATGAAGATGAGTGATCAATCGCGTCTCTTTCTTGCAGCTGTTTTGATGCTGGGCGTGTTATTAGTTAGTTGGTTTGTTACTGGAAAAACGAATAATTCTCAGCCTTCTGAGGTTCAGATGGTAGCCCAGCAAACAACCGAGTTTGAAGAAGTTGAAATTATAGAAGAAATTCCAGATTCGAATTTGATAGTTGATACTTTGCCGGGTAATCAAGATGCGGCTTTTTCCGATTATACAGAAAGAATTGTTACTGTTATTGTTTTAGACCAGAATACCCGAGAAAATCTTGTTGTGGCCAAACTTTCTACCACAGGGGGCTCTGTACAGAGCTGGATGCTTCAGGGTTTTGAAGATCACCCTGATCAAAATTTAAATCAGTTAGTAGACCTTGCAGAGAAACCATGGCTTATATCTAGATCATCAAATGGCCAACCTGTATTGTTTGAATACTCCGGACCTGATACTGTTTATGCTGGTGATCAAGGCGTGTTGATTTCTTTTGTTTCAGGTCTTTCTACAAAAACATATAACTTCCGTAGCGATTTTTATGGTTTTACCATGCAAAAGAACGGGCTTGATCTTACCTCTTCTATTGAATCAAGTAGTATTCCTGTCACAGAAGTGCAGGTAACAGACAAGGGTTATTTTACTGCATCTTGGTTTACTAATGATTTCAATAAAGAGAATTCAGAAAAAATTGAAGCTCTTCAACCAACAGGTAAAGTTTCCTGGGTTGCCACAAGCAGTAAGTATTTTACAGTTATAATGATGCCAGAATCTATGGAAAGAGTTGATGGTTATATTGCTCCTGGCGAAGGAGGCTCCGCTTTTATAGCTCTTGATGATAATTCTATTACTGTATTTGCTGGACCAAAATCTTATTCTTTACTAAGTGATTTAGGTCATTCTACTTCTGACATGATAGACTTTGGCTGGCCAATAATTAGGTGGATAGGTAAGCTAATATTTTTATTCCTTACTTCGGCTTTGTCTTTTGTAAGTAATTGGGGTGTCAGAATAATAATACTAGCATTTACGCTGAAAATATTGCTTTCACCACTTACCACAAAAAGTTATGTTTCCATGCAGAAAATGCAAAAAATTCAGCCTGCTATGCAGGAGATTCAGAAAAAATTTGCTAAAGACCCTAAACAACAACAGGTCGAAATGCAGAAGCTTTACAAAGAAAAAGGTGTAAATCCAATTGGTGGATGTTTGCCCATGCTTCTTCAAATGCCGGTGTTCTTTGCAATGTATCGTGTTTTAGCAAATATGGTAGAACTTCGAGGTGCCGGATTTATTCTTTGGATCAATGATCTTTCCAGACCAGAGATTCTTATTCCTTTTCAAACAAAGATTTTGGGTCTTGAAGGTATAGGCCTTATGGCTCTTTTGTTGGGAATAATTATGTTTTTCCAACAGAAACTTACTGGAACAACAGGCACTGGGTCGGCAGCTCAACAGCAAAAAATGATGATGTATATGATGCCAGTCTTCATGACTTTCCTTTTTATGAGGTTTGCATCAGGCTTAACTCTCTATTGGTTAATATTTAATATTCTTACTCTTGTTCATCAAGAGTTGATTAAGAAAAAGCTTACTGCGGATCAGGCAGATGGAAAAGCAAAATGATCTTATAGTTGCTCTCGCAACCCCTGACGCCATATCTGCAATTGCACTTGTGAGGCTCTCTGGAAGGGGAGCCTCAAAAACAGTTGAAAAACTTATGCATCTTAAGCATGGCAAGCTTTCAGGAAGAAAAAGGGCAGTGGGGGACTTTTCCGGTGTTGATTATCTGGTGGCGATTTCCTGGCCACACGGACAAAGTTATACCGGAGAAGAAATGGTTGATCTAATGTGTCACGGATCGCCAGGTACAGTTATGAAAGTAATTGATCTTCTTATAAATAATGGTGCCAGGCAAGCTGAAGCTGGTGAGTTTACCAGAAGAGCATGGATCAACGGTAAATTATCATCGTTGGATATTCTTTCTCTTTCTGCCCAGTACAATAATAAAGAAAAGAACAAACTTAAAAGTGATTTTTCTGAGGATTTGTCCATACTAACCAGCGAAATAGAAGGCCTTATTGAGTTTAGTGAGGATTTTGAAACTTCAGAAGAAGCTCAGCTTCAAAGTGTTTTACACCAAGTACTTCTTAAAGCAAATACACTTGAAGCAAAAGTTAAACAAGTGGAAATTCTGCCTAGGGTCTTTATAATGGGCCCAGTAAATGCTGGAAAGTCCACATTATTTAACAAACTATTCGGAAGCGATTTAGTTGTAGTTTCTCCAACCCCAGGCACAACACGGGATGGTGCAACTAGATTATTAAGTATTTCTGGAAGAACAGTTGAAATTTCAGATAGTGCCGGTTTTGGTGGGCAAGATCTTGATGGTGTTGCTTTGGAATATCTTAAGAACGATCTAAAACTTGGAGATCGAATTATATGGATGGACCCTTTGTGTAATACACCAGAATTACAAATAAGTGAGCCCGAAAACTTTCTATTGGTAAAATCTAAGGTTGATTTAGAAAACTCTAAATCTAATCCCAACTGGATATCATATTCTTCAACCAGCGGTTCTGGTTATAGTGAAATAGTTAATTTTATAACCAGGGCAGAGAATGAAAGTTCATCATGGAAACTGGCACGAATAATTGAGTTGCTTGAAAATGCATTAGCGGCAGTTGATGCCTCGGATATTGCTTTTGCAGCAGAGATTGTTCGTGATGTTTTGATAGAGGCAGAAGAACATTATAGATGCGGAGATGCTGTAGAAAGAGCCTTGGAAAGGTTCTGTGTTGGTAAATAAAACTGATTATCAAGTTGTTGTGATTGGTGGCGGTCATGCCGGTGTAGAAGCCGCCATTGCTTCAGCCAACCTAGGGTGCAAAACAGCACTTGTAACCCCCAGTATAAAAAAAATAGCTCTTATGTCGTGCAACCCTTCAATTGGCGGAATCGCCAAAGGCACCCTTGTTAGAGAGATTGATGGTTTGGGTGGAGTTACTGCCAAAACAGCAGATATGTCTGCTCTTCAATTCAGAATGTTAAATATGAAAAAGGGCCCGGCAGTTTGGGGTCCAAGGGTGCAATCTGATATAAACCACTACACAGCTTTGCAAATCAGTAATCTTAAAAAATCTGGTGTTCACATAATACAAGGTCTTGTTACCTCTTTTGTGGGTCCAAATTCGCAAATACAAGGGGTAAACCTCTCTGATGGTTCTAAGCTTACTTCGCTTGCTTTTGTTCTTGCAGCAGGAACATTTTTAAATGGAATGCTTCATCGCGGTAAAACAACCTGGCCAGGGGGAAGAAGAGGCGATGTTTCTTCTGTTTCTTTGGAAAAAGACATTAGAGATAGAATGTTCCACGTGAAACGATTCAAAACAGGCACATCTCCACGGGTATTAAGGAAAAGCATTAATCTGGATTTGTTAGAGTTACAGATTTCTCATGATTTGATGTTTCGGTTTAGTTGGTCCTCGAAAAATCCGATAAAAAACAAGGAGACCTGTTGGGTCACCCGAACAACCGGCAAAACTGAAAACTTAGTAAAGGCAAGCCTTAGCAAGTCTGCGCTGTATTCAGGTAGAATCACCGGTAAGGGCCCTAGGTATTGTCCAAGTTTTGAAGATAAGGTAACAAAGTTTCCTGATAGAACGGGGCATCCAATACACATAGAACCTTTGTCTAGATTGTCTAGGGTTATGTATCTTAATGGCCTTTCCACTAGCATGCCAGAAGAAATACAGGATAAAATAATTAAATCGTTACCAGGTTTTGAAAATGCAATAGTATCTGCTTATGGGTATTCCGTTGAATACACTTGTTTTGAAACAGGTGAATTTGATAGAAATTTGAAATTGCTAAAAACATCTAATCTTTTTGTTTCAGGTCAAATCTTAGGAACTTCTGGTTACGAAGAGGCGGCTGCAACTGGTTTGCTTGCAGGGGTTAATGCTGCTAAAACCGTTCTTGGTCTTTCTCTGGTTGTGCCCAACAGAATGAATAGTTATCTTGGTGTTATGGTTGATGATCTTGTTTCCAGGGGGACCGAAGAACCATATAGACTTTTTTCAAGTCGTTCCGAAAACCGTCTAAATTTGCGTCAAGATAATGCTGACAGAAGGGTTCATTCTCTTTCCCTTGAAATGGGCACGCTTTCTAGTGAGAAAATACAGTCGTTTGCCCAAAGACAGGAAATGTATCAGTATTATTTAACAGCAATGGCAGGAAAAAGGGTAAAGGGTAAACTTATTACAGATTTGTGCAAGAGGCCAGAGGTGTCTCCTTCTGATGTTGCTTCTTTTTTGAATATGAAGGGGTTAAGTTTAAACCAAAGTGACAGCTTGTCTACTGTTGTTCTTGATTTGAAGTACATGGGTTATGTTAAGCGTGCAAAAAAAAGACATGAGGTCAGAAGGCGATATGGACAAGTTTCCTTGGAGTTTATTGAAGATTACAATCTTGTCTTAACAATTAGTATAGAAGCAAGAGAGGCCTTGAACAGAATTAAACCTTCTAATTTGTTTGAAGCTGAAGTTATACCTGCTGTTAGGCAGGCTGACTTGGACGGTCTTGTTCTGCACTTAATGCGAGGTGATGTTTCACGTGAAACATGATGTTCCAGAGTCGTATATAGAAGCTAAAAGGCAGTGTTCTTTGCTGGGTGTTGATCTTCAACAAGAATCGTATGAACGATTAATTGTGTTTGTGGGATTACTTGAAAAAACCAGTAAAAGAAGCAACTTGATTGGTCCTTCAGAGATGCAGAGGGTTTGGAGTAGGCACATTTTAGAATCTATTGCTTTTGTTCCTTTTCTTGACAGGTGTAGTTCTGTTATTGATATAGGTACTGGAGCTGGTTTTCCTGGTATGGTACTTTCTATATGTAATTTTGATGTTGTTATGGTGGAACCAAGGGGAAAGCGAATTGCTTTTCTTGAGACCGCTGCTAGGTTGTGTGGTGTTACCTGTAACATCATTAAAGGTAGGATTGAAGAGGTCGGACCTTTTCCTGCACATAGTGTTTTCACTTCAAGGGCTGTGAAGAAACCAGAGGAGATGGTTAAATTAATTTCTCCATCAGCACTGAATGGTTTTACTCTCATCACAAGAGTATCAACGGTAAATACAAGTTATTCTAATGCAACTGTTTCAAAAGAACTGCCAATCCCTCCGGTTGACCGTAGCGGATTTATATTGCAGTATCGGCATCAATGTAGTTCGACCACGAACTCTGGGGAAGGTGATTCATGACAAAAATCCTTGCAGTTGCAAACCAAAAAGGCGGGGTTGGAAAAACAACCACCGTTATCAACCTTGGAGCAAGCTTAGCTGTACACGATAAAGAAGTATTGATTATTGATCTGGACCCGCAGGCGAATGCCACCAGTGGTCTTGGCAAAAAAGAGGCTGATAATTTTGGAATACACACCTATTTATCTGGTGAAAACAGCCTTGAGCAGTGTATAGTTAAAACGGAAATAGAGGGTTTATCTTTAATTAGAGGAGCAAGACATCTTGCTGGAACTGAAATTGAAATGGCTTCGCAAGAGAGGCGTGAATTTTTCCTTGCTGAAGCACTAGAGGATTCAGAACTTTCCTCTTTTGATTACATTTTGATTGATTGCCCACCGTCTTTGGGTTTGTTAACGATTAATGCCCTGGTTGCTGCAGACGGTGTAGTTCTTACTGTACAAAGTGAGTATTACGCTTTGGAGGGACTTTCACATCTTATAGAAACAATCAGAAGGATTAAAGCTCATTGGAATAAAACACTTTCGGTTTTTGGAGTGGTTTTAACCATGTATGATAAAAGACTAAAATTAAGTAGAGAAGTAGAACAATCAGCAGAAAAGTATCTTGGATCAACTCTTTTTAAAACAAGAATTCCAAGAAATGTTCGCTTGAGTGAAGCTCCGAGTCATGGAAAGCCAGTGATTTTGTACGATGCATTTTCCAGTGGGGCAAAGAGTTATATGAGTTTAGCCCGGGAGGTTATGGCTAGATGAAAAGAAAACGAGCACTAGGTAGAGGTCTTGAATCTCTTCTTCCTGATGTAAAAGAGCAGATGACTCCTAAAGGTACTCCTGCGGAAATCGATGTATTAGCTATTGATCCAAATCCTTTTCAGCCTAGAATTGACTGGGATGAATCTGAATTATCTTCTTTGGCAAATTCAATTAAGCAACAAGGTATTATTCAACCTGTTGTTTTAAGAAAAAATGAAGATCGTTTTCAACTAATTGCCGGAGAAAGAAGACTTCGGGCTTCAATTCTGGCTGGTTTACAGACTATTCCTGCTTTGATTAGAGATGCAGATGATGAGCAAATGATGGCGTTAGCTCTAATTGAAAACATTCAAAGACAAGATTTAAACCCGATTGAGAAAGCAGAAGCTTTCAGTCGTTTTTGTAATGAATTTGAGTTAACTCAAGAGGAATTAGCTAAGCTTGTAGGTATTAGCCGTTCTGCTATTGCAAACTTTCAAAGACTTATGGATCTACCGGATTTGACTAAAACCATGGTTAGATCAGGTAAACTTTCCATGGGACATGGTAGAGCATTGCTTGGATTGCCAGACAGTGATACAATAAATAGAATGGCAAAATTGACTCTTGTCCGTGGTTATAATGTTAGAACCCTTGAAGATGAAGTAAGAAAAAGTACAGGAAAAAGATCAAACAAAAAGAAAAAACCGCAAGTATTACCAGAGATTAAACAACTAGAAAACGAACTTGAAAGAGCATTGGGAACTAGGGTTTCTCTTAAAGATTCAGGTGGTTCCGGTAAGCTGTTAATTGAATATAGTTCTCTGGACGAATTGGATAGAATTCTTATTATAATACGGGGTCAAAGAAAACCGGTTTAAGTCTGGTTTTCATACAAAAATTAAACGGAGGTTATAATGGCTTACAAAATTAACGACACATGCATTAGTTGTGGTGCCTGCCAGGGTGAGTGCCCAGTAGACTGTATCAAAGAAGGAACTCCATACGTTATCGATGCTGGTGCCTGCATTGACTGTGGCGCTTGCGCAGCCGTTTGCCCAGTAAGTTCAATAGAAGCACCGTAGTTTCTGTTATAGATGCATTTTAGGTTAATTGTGTAACCGCACAGAAGTTCTTTTCTGTGCGGTTACATGTTTTTAACAAGAAAAGTATATAGTTGAAACAATTGTTCAACCATTATTTTAGCCGAAAATGGTGCTAGGTCTTGGTCAACGGATGTAAGCATTTTTTCACACAATTCCGGAGACTTAAGCAACCTGATGATTCCATTAGAAAGACAATCAATATCGTCGTGACTACAAAGAAATCCATTTTTTATTCCATTGATTAACTCTGCAATCCCTCCAACATCTGTGGCTACCACAGGGATTTTAACAGAAAGAGCTTCCAGCATAGCCCTAGGCAAACCTTCGCTTCTAGAAGTAAGCAAAAACACATCAAAAGCTGGAAGAATTTTGTTTACATCTTTTCTGCTTCCAAGCATAAGGAAGTTATCTTGTAAATTCATTTCTTCTATGTATTGTTTCATATAACTGTCTAGGGGGCCATCTCCTACAATTACAAATTTTACCAAAGGAAATATTTCTTTTACCTTTTTTGCCACATCTACAATAGCCTCTGGATGTTTTTGAGAAGCAAGTCGAATAACAGTTCCTACAACGGGAGAATTCACAGGTATTGATAAAATTTTTCGTGCGGCGGCTTTTGTTCCACGCTGATCGAGAAAAGATTGAAATTCGACCCCGCTTCGAATAAGCTGATAATCTTCAGGTTTACCGATTCCCCAGTTAACGCCTTTTCGTATATCGTGTGGACTCACAACAATGTTAGAGTCAGCAAGGTTGTATCCAAATCTTTCTAGAAGAGAGTAAAAGGCTTTTTTAACTGGGTGCATAGTATCAAAAAAAGACCATCCGTGAACAGTTTGAACAATTTTTACCGGTGTTTTTGCAAAGGCAGCAGCAAGCCTTCCTAAGAATTTAGCTTTAGATCCATGCGTATGTACTATTGAATACTTGTATTTATCAATCAATGAACGAATTTCCCAAAAAGCGCGAATATCATTATACAGTGAGAGTTTTCGAATAAGATGAGGGGCAGTAAATACAGGAATGTTGTATTTCTCTGAAAGATCACTAAAGGTTCCTTCAGGAGAAATTTCGGGACCTGTGAGCACAGCTGAGGGATAACCCATTTTTGTTATTTCTCTGCAACTGATTATTGTGTTCATCTGAGCACCGCCTACAGCCATTTTAGTAATTATATGCAGCACGGTGGTTTTGTTTGACGGTGTCATGTTTTCTTTCTCTTAACTTTTACCGGTACAGTTGTTTTTCTAAAGTAAAGGCATAATCTATAAAATAGAACAATGAGCAGGGTTAAGGCTGAGTAAAAAATAGGGCTTAAGAACACACATCCTACAACCCAGAAAACAATTAATGGTACAAGAAGTTTTTTTCTATGCCATTGAACTGTTTTTAGAGCTGAATTAAGATAGCTATTGTAATCTCTAAAAAGATCTTCAGCAAAGCTAAAAAGAATCACAGAAATAGCAGTGAGTATTAAATGAAGAGGCATACCACCCACAAGAGTATCATTGCGAACAAACGATAGAAGACTAGTAACAAATGGAAGCAGTAACATACCACCAAGAAGAAATCTCATCCCCCAGATTAATGCCTGATCGGATGTAAAAAGAAATCCCTTTTTTTCCCGTGAACGGATAAAAACATTTAACAGATATCTAGATAGTCGGAAAAGGCCTGATAGTAAGAGTACAACAATTAACACAATTCCATAATCCATGAGTCGTTGAGACAAAATTATTTCCTTCCCTTATTACTTTTGATTTGATACAAAAGACCAGAGATAGTGATGATAACATAAATACCCCAGTACATAGGAATTCCAGCAGAAATCCTAATCCATGCCAGCAAACTTATGACAGCAGTTGCAACAAGACTGCCTCCCATAATGGAAGTAAGCACCGAGAATACAAAATTACGAGATATATACACTAGAACTCCGGCAAAAATTGCTACCCCTGAAATATAAATAATTGACAAATCTGGAAAAAGTGCTGTAGTTATAAAGAATCCTATAATGAAGCCAGCAACAAAAAATGCAAGTCGGTAAAGAAACGAAACCAGTACAGCAAGAAGGACGGCTATAACCATGGGACCAAATTTAATAATATCAGGATTAGCTGTGATTTTAACAAGAAGCCCACCGCTGTATAGTAAACCAGCTGTCAATCCCGCAATAATTAATGCAAAAGGTACAAATCGACTTCCACGGAAGGCCAAAATTAAACCAGAAATAAGAAAAATAATTGACACTGCAATGATATTGTAGCTAATTAGATATCCTATCAATTTAACCTCCTTAAAAAAACAAACAACTCAGAAAGACCTTGTATTTCACAAGAGGCAGCTTTGGCCGGCAAGTTTTTGTTGTATTGATTTCTAACGAGTACAGCAGGCATTCCTGCGGAGTTCGCAGCAGTTATACCTTTCCAGGCATCTTCAAATACCAAGCATTTTGAAGGGGCGACTCTTAAAAATTTCGCTGCTTTTAGAAAAATATCAGGTGCTGGTTTTGAAGGTAAGCCTTCTCCTCCTATGACTGGTGGTAGGTTATGTATAGAATCTTTCACAATTACTTTAATAAGATCACTGTGAGTATTAGAAGCAATAGCACAAGGTTTTTTTAAAGAAGTAAGAGTGAGTACTTGGGCGGCTTCAGAAAACAGTGGCACTAGCCCAGCTCTGCAATAACCATCGTATATGACTTTTTGCTTTCTCCTGGCGCTGACTGGATCTTTAATTGAAAGATTGGTCCTTTTTATCTCTCCTGATAAACCTTCACCTAAAAAAGCCCAGTGTTTCCAGTAGTCTTCTTTGGATACCGAATGGTTATAAAATGATAGAACCGAATTCCATGATTTTCTGTAAAAAGGTTCACTGTCTGCTAGAACTCCATCAAAATCAAATAGAATAGCATCAGCATTTTCCCAAAGTTTAGAAAGTTTCAGTTTGTCTCCTTATCGGACTGGTTAAATATGTTAATTTCAATCATAGTATCATATCGCTTATACTGAATAAATCCCATAGAAAAAGGAGGTTTGAATTGTTATCAAATTTTTCTGAAATTAGAGAAGCAGCTCGTGCTCTTTCAGGAGCCCGCGTAGCAGTGCCAATGGGTCATGATGTGTCCTCACTGGAAGCTCTTTTAAAAGCTTCAGATTCAAAACTTGCAGGAAGTATCATTATTGGTTCGTTGGAAGAAGTTAAAAAATCTCTTTCAGAACTGGCTAGGGAAATGCCTGAGGATATGTCAGTGATAGAATGTCAGGATCCCAAAGAAGCTGCACTTAAGGCTGTAAGTTTAGTGAGTTCTGGTAAGGCCACTATGCTCATGAAGGGGCTTATTAAAACATCGATATTTTTAAAAGCAGTGTTAGATAAAGAGGTTGGTTTAAGAACTGGCAGAGTTTTAAGTCATGTGGCTGTTGTTCATGCACCAAAACAAGACCGACTGGTTGCTATTACTGATGGTGGAATGAATATCAGACCGAATAAAGACGAAACAATTCAGATAATTTTGAATGGTGCAGACGTTATTCGGAAATTAGGGGCAGAAAGAGCTAAAGTCGCTCTGCTTGCAGCGGTTGAAGTGCCCAGCGAAAAAATGCCGGAAACAATTTTATGGAAAGAGATAGCGGAAGAGGGTATTGAAGGTGTAGATGTTGCAGGTCCAGTTGCTGTTGATGGTGCCATGGATCCTCAGGCGGCAATGATCAAAAAAATGACTGGGCCTGTTGCCGGTTGTGCCAATGTTCTGGTAACTCCTGATATTGCTTGTGGTAATATTTTTGCAAAAGGTTTTATGTACATGACAAATACTGATGTTGGTGGTTTAATTGCAGGTGCAGGTGCACCAATTGTTATGCTTAGCAGGTCAGATACTGCTCAGACCAAATTAAATAGCCTTGCTCTTGGTGCTGTAATAGCAGGAGCAAAGTTATGAAGAAAAGACTGATTCTTGCAATAAACCCAGGAGGAACTTCAACCAAAGCAGGGCTTTACAGCGATGACGAGTTAATTTTTGAAGAGAATATTCATCATGACCCTTCAGAACTGGAACCATTTTCAACAACTTTTGATCAGATGGATTTTAGACGAGATATCGTTTTGAGTCTCTTGAAAGAAAAAGGTTACAAAATTGAAGACCTTTCTGCTGTTGTTGGCAGGGGTGGAACCTTTAAGCCTCTTGCCAGCGGTACCTACAGGGTTAATAAAAAATTACTTGATGACATAAAAGATGGTTCTACTTTACAAGCAGATCATCCTTCAAATCTTGGGGCTTTGATATCGTGGGGTATTGCTGAAAAGGCTTCAATTCCCGCTTATTTTGTTGATCCTGTTTGCGTTGATGAAATGATAGACGAGGCTCGTCTTAGCGGACACCCTCTTCTTCCCAGGGTGAGTTTAAGCCATGCGCTAAACATCAGGATGGTGGCTTATAAAGCAGCGGAAAAACTTGGTAAACCCATGAGTCAGTTAAATTTTGTTGTAATGCACTTAGGCAGCGGAGTTAGTGTAAACGCTTTGCGCAAGGGCAAAATGATTGATACTAACAATGCAAACGACGATGGACCATTCAGTTCTACAAGAACCGGTGGATTGCCCATGACAGGTTTAATGAAGTTGATTCTTAGCGGAAAATATGATGCAAAACAGCTTAAGAGAATGCTTCTTAAAAAGGGTGGCGTTTTCGCATATCTCGGCGAAGAACATGTTGGTAAAATTAGGAAAAAAGTTTTAGCTGGTGATAAAAAAGCAGATCTTGTTTTGCGTGCAATGGTTTATCAGATGGCAAAAGAAGCAGGAGCCATGGCCGCAGCTCTACAAGGTGAAGTTGATGCGGTTGTCATAACCGGAGGCATGGCATATAACTTATGGGTGACTGAACTTCTTGAAGAATACCTTTCCTTCCTTGGAGAGGTGCTTGTTTTCCCCGGAGAGGCTGAGTTAGAAGCTCTTACCAGGGGAGTTCTGCGTGTAATGGATAAAATCGAAGACGAGAGAGAATACAAGTAACAAACGAGAGAGAAAGGAAAACTATGAGGAAGAAGCTCAACCAGGTTGATTCTGGAAAACTGTTTCTATCAGGCAATGAGGCAATTGCTAGGGGTGCATGGGAATGCGGAGTGCATTTTTCAAGCTCATATCCAGGAACGCCTTCCACTGAAATAATGGAAACCATTGGTAGTGATTATCCCGAGATTGATGCCCAGTGGGCACCCAATGAAAAAGTAGGCATGGAAGTTATTGCTGGAGCCTCTTTTGGAGGAGCTAGAGTTTTGTCCACCATGAAACATGTTGGTCTTAATGTTGCTGCTGATCCTTTTTACACTCTTAGTTATATAGGTGCAACTGGTGGAATTGTTATTGTTAGTGCAGATGATCCTGGTGTTCATTCTTCTCAGAATGAGCAAGATAACAGGTTAATGGGCAGAGCAGCTAAGGTTGTAGTTCTTGAGCCGTCAGATAGTCAAGAAGCTTTGGATTTCACTAAAATTGGTTACGAAATAAGTGAAAAATTTGATACACCTGTTCTAGTTCGTGTAACAACCAGAATTTGCCACTCAAAAAGTTTAGTAGAAGTGGGCCCTAGGGTTGAAGTGCCCGTTACTGGATATACTAAAGACATAGCTAAAAGAGTTCCAATTCCTGCAAATGCTAGAAAAATGCATGCTAGAGTTGTAAAACGACTTGCCGATCTTGAAGAGTGGGGATGCGACAGTCCATTAAATAAGATCGAAATGGGCGATAAATCAATCGGAATAATCACAAGTGGAATTAGTTATCAGTATGTAAAGGAAACACATCCCGAGGCAAGTGTTTTGAAACTTGGTATGACAAATCCACTTCCCTGGCGATTGATAAAAGAGTTCATCGATCAGGTTGAAAATATAATGTATGTTGAAGAGGGGGAACCCTATCTTGAAGAAAGAATTAGGTCAAAATTCCTTGTAGATGGCATAGGTAGTGAAAGACTATCAGTGATGGGTGAACTTAACCCAGAGCTGGTAAGACATGGGATCAAAGATGGAGAAAAACTGCCTCTTACTTTTGAAGAGATCGCTCTTCCTGGAAGACCACCTACCCTTTGTGCTGGATGTCCTCACCGTGGTGCTTTCCATACTCTTTCTAAAATGGGTGCCAGTTCCACAGGTGATATTGGTTGTTACACTCTTGGGTTGATGCCTCCTTACAATGCCCTTGAAACCGTGGTATGCATGGGTGCCGCCATTGGTGTTCTTGCTGGTATTGAAAAGGCAGTGGGTCGAGAAAAAATGCCTAAACTTGTTAGTGCTATCGGAGAATCAACCTTTGTACACTCAGGTATAACTGGTCTTATCGATATGGTTTACAATGGAAATACCGGTACTGTAATGATTATGGACAACAGCCTTACTGCCATGACCGGTGGTCAGGAAAACCCAACTACCGGTAAAAACTTGCGAGGCGAACCAGCCCCTGTTCTTGACCTGGAGAAGCTTGTTCTTGCCTGTGGAGTTAAGCACTTAAGAGTTGTGGATCCACACGATCTACCAGAGATGAAAAGGGCATTTGTTGAAGAATTTGAAAGAGAAGAACTTAGTGTTATTATCACTAAGAGACCTTGCATCATGCAGTACAAACCAAAACGGAAAACTATTGCAGTGTTGGATCCTGAAAAGTGTATTCACTGTAAAATTTGTGTAAAACTTGGTTGTCCTGCAATAAGCTGGGATGCCGAGAAAAAGATTCCAGTTATTAGTGAAATACTTTGCTGGCCTAACTGTAACTTATGTACCCAGGTATGTCCTAAAGATGCGCTCTCCAAAGATCTTGAGGGGGTAGTGTAATGAGTAAAATGAAAAATGTAATTATCTGCGGAACCGGCGGTCAGGGTATTCTTATGGCCAGTGAGGTTCTTTGCAGTGCCGCTTGGCGTTCCGGTTTTGATGTAAAGAAAAGTGAAGTTCATGGAATGGCACAAAGAGGTGGATCTGTTTCTAGTCATGTAAGATTTGGAGATAAGGTTCACAGTGTTCTGGTTGAAAAAGGTGCTGCTGATGTTGTTCTCGCTTTAGAGAAAATGGAAGCTCTTAGATGGGTGAATTTTCTTGCACCAGATGGAAAACTCATCACTTGTGACCTTGCTATTGAACCAATGACAGTTAACACAGGTTCTGCTGTTTATCCAGATGTTGAAAAAATCATAACTGATAAGGGCATTCCAAATTTGATGATACCGGTAATGGAAATTGCTAAGGAACTTGGAAATCTTCGGGTAATGAATATTATTTTACTTGGAGCGGCTTCCAGACATCTTCCTGAAATTTCAGAGAAGAGTTGGTTTGAAGCCATTGAGGAAAGAGTTCCACCTAAAGCTTATAAGGTTAATCTTGAAGCTTTCAGAAGGGGCAAAGCTCTTTAGACGAA
Organism: Candidatus Sabulitectum sp.; assembly: GCA_029938555.1. GTDB lineage: Bacteria > Fermentibacterota > Fermentibacteria > Fermentibacterales > JCC-6 > Sabulitectum. The sequence continues at coordinate 37,953 of JAOZUR010000018.1, forward strand.
GTAACAAAAATGGGAACGGTTCAGGCTGTTCCCATTTTGTTTGGAGAATATATGGAATGGGTATTGGGTGTTCTGGTTGGTGTGGCTTTAAGTGCGTCTTGTGGTTTTCGAGTATTTGTTCCCATGCTCATTATGAGTATAGCGGTACATACCGGCCATCTGGTACCTGCATCGGGTTTTGAGTGGCTTGCAAGCTGGCCAGCACTTGTGGGGTTTGGAATAGCCACTGTTCTTGAAATAGTTGCTTATTTTATTCCAGTTGTGAATAACGCCTTAGATGCTTTTGCAACGCCAGCTGCTATCGTGGCAGGAACGGTGCTTACCGCATCCATGGCTGGTGACGTGTCTCCGGTTTTAAGATGGGCACTTGCTGCTGTGGCCGGTGGGGTTTCTGCTGGAGGCGTACAGCTTGCCACGGTTTCCGCACGATCAATTGTAACTCCAGTGGGAGGTGCAGGAGTAGTGTCTTTTCTTGAAGATGCAGCCGCTATTGTAGCTTCTATACTTGCAGTGACAATTCCTATATTGGTAATTGCAGTTCTTTGCATTTTGACTGTTTTGCTCATTAAAAGGAAACATTTAAGAGCTAAACGGGTATAAAAGATACACGCTAAATAAGTACGATTGGAGTAATATGTTGCTTTTCCTTTTGATTACAGCACTGATTTCCCAGAATCCAGGAGATATTGTTATTAACGAGATTATGTATAATCCAGATGGCAGTACACTTGGTCTTGATGAACACATGGAATGGTATGAGATTTATAATAACTCAGAAGAGGCAATTAACCTTGCTGGCATGATGTTGAGTGATGGCAATAATCAGGTTTTTCTAAGTCATTACCTTCTGGCTCCTGATACCTATGCGGTTGTTCCTGCAAATAACTTGTCATTTCAAGCTGCTTATGGATCAGATATCAGATTGATTCCGTGGAGTGGCGAGTGGACTCGATTACGTAATTCAACTGATGAAGTTCTTCTTTACAGTGAAAACGGCACAGTAATGGAGTCTATTCGATATGATCAGAGCTGGGGCGCTAGTGGCACAGCACCTTCACCAGCAGATGGTGACGGAGCCTCTTTGGAAAGAATTAATCCTGATGGCCCCAATGACCCTTCCAACTGGCAACCTTCAGTTGATTATGCAAATCCTACCGCTGATAATGGTGGTGACGCAGTTTGCTGGGGAACGCCAGGAGCTAAAAACAGTATATCAGATTAAGAGTAAAAGAAGGGCTCCAATGATTGGAGCCCTTCTTTTTAGGCTACTAGAATTCGCTATCTTCCATTGAGCTTACCAAGCTTACTCTGTCTAGCCCGGCGGTTTTTTCTATTGAAGACACAAGACTTGCAGCAGTTACCCCTCTTTTTAGAGTGATATCATAAGACAAGATCAAATAGCGACCATTATCAGAAGGTTCAATATGAATCAGTGCTGACCTGGATGTTTTTTCATTAATCAGTTTCGCATAAACAGCTTCTATACCGGAATCACGATCAAATCGAAATCTAATTACATATTCACTTCTCATGTAAGCCCCGTAGTTGGTTTTATACAACAACACCGCTACGGCACTAATGAAAACGGTTGAAATAGCAGAAAGAAGATAATTGCCGGTTCCAGAGGCTATGCCTTCGGTAAGAGCAAAGAAAACAAAAGCGGTATCACGGGTATCCTTTATCACAGTTCTGAACCTGACGATGGTTAGAGCGCCCACCAAGGCAAAAGCACGAGCAAGGTTACTGCCTATAACCATCATTACCGCACTAACAGTAATACACATGAGTACAAGGGTAACTACAAAGTTCTGGGAGTATGTTAAACCACGATGGGTAGCCTTGTAAACAATTCCAATCACAAGCCCTGAAATCAGAGCTAAAAAAAGATTAATAATTAGATCACCTGGACTGTATCCCAGGGTTTCACTGGTTGTTGTAAACCAAAGTGTTAGTGCAGACAAGCAACTCTCCTCTCGATCAATCGATTTAGTCTTGTTCCTTCGTGGTCCAGGTAAACTGCTTCAACAGCCCGTTGAAACTTGGAAATGGAAATTCGCGATAGATCCATTTCTTTAATAAGCCTTTGGAACCAGAAGGGTATTCTGTATCTAAATTTTATTTCTACTATACCACCACCTGCTATTATCTGTACTGGGATTCCTTCTGGCAACCCTTGCCAGGAGGTGCGCCATGCGGTGGATGCTGTGTCAATTGTAGCTCTGAAATCGGGATTTGATGGATCTTCCCAAGCAGCTCTACTGTAATCGGTAATCACACTGGGAGCCAACCTGTATCTGTAAGATTGAGCGATAAACCTTTCGGCTACGCTGTTTTCAGGCGAAACTTCGTAAAGAAGATTGCGGAACCAGCTGGCACCACCTGCCATTCCACTGGAAAACTCTTCTGCAGGTAATCTTACTCTGTGTTTAATAACCAGGCTGCCGTCTCTTCCCTTTAGTTCAAGATATAAAGGGGCAGAAAAACCAGTATCCCCATGGGAATAAGTACGAAGTCGATATTTAAATCTTTTGTGCAATCCATTTCTTTTTTCATGGAACCATCTCATATCCGGGGAATCGAAATAAACGCTTCTTATGGGGTACTCACCGTTTTCCTTGCAATGCTTGTCTCTTGAAAGATAATTATCAAGAACTTTGGTAATTCGTTCCAGACGAGATGCGTTAAGTATGTATTTAAACTCATATCTGTAGAAATGGAGGTTTTCAGGAACTCGTTCCACTAGAATCGAAGACCAATCTCGGCTATGAAGTTGGTAAAGTTTGTTTCAAAACCGTTGTTTTCAGTAAACGAGTTCTTTTGCCCACCGAATCTGAATCGAAGATTTTCCGTAGGATACACTGTGCCCATCACAGAAGTAATACATTGTTGTTCTTCCAGCTCTGTGTCTGGTGTTAAATAATCATGACTTACAGATATGGAAACAGTTTTTATACTTTGGATGTTCCAAGGATGATAGCTTGCAGTAAGGGAACCCCATAAACCTTTAAATTTGGGTGCTAACTCGCCTGTTACAACATCAACTCGTTTCCAGTTATCACCAGTGGTGTACTCGCCAGCTAAAGACAAATCATACCAATTTGAAATTTCATAATCAAAAGAAAAATCAGCAGAAATAACGTTTTGCCTAGAGCTTACAGAGTAACCTGAAGGTTCATAATAGTTTGGCATACCTTGTCTGTGTGAGGCTGTCGAGGCACCAAGAATAAGATCTATTGAAGGAATTCTGATTTCGCCTCGGAAGGTGTATAGAAGTTCATTGTCCACCCGTTCGTCTGCCCGTTGATCTCCGTTGAATATACCGGCAGTACCTCTGAGTTCCATGCCATAATATTCGGGAAGTTTAATACGAAGATCAAAACCCAGATCTCTTCCTGCATAAGTGAGGTTTTCACACAGATCATATACCAAAGGTCTGTCAAACATGCTAAGATCCCAGGAGCTAATATTGCCACCAAGTAGAGTTTCTTTTTTAAATTGACCAAATCGAGCGGTGGACCAGTTAGCAGGGTCCCAAGTAATAACAGCATCCTTCAGAAAAATATCATCAGGTCTGATTTCCACTTTTAAATTGGCTTTCAGAGTTTCTGTAAACTCTGAGCTTAGTTCAAATCCTGATCTGCGAATAGAGAATTCCCTGGAAGGAATTGTATTGTAAGCTCCCCATTCTGTAAACCCACCATCCAAATATCCTGAAACTTTGAATTGTTCAGAATTTGAATTTTCCACATCAACATCAGCCTGAGTGATTTGTGTTATTAACAGAAGAATTACAAAAACTCGGAAAAACATATTTATCTCCTTAGTTCAAAACGGTGAAACGGGTTGAAGCAGAAGCCCCTGATGATCTTAAATATAGAACATAAATGCCATTGGGAAGTTTATCTCTGAAATCGGAAAAAACAGAACCTGTGTTATTCTCGGTAAGTACAATTTGTGATTGAACTCTGCCTGTTAGATCATAGATAATAATTTCAGCAGGAAGAGAAGGCGTTCTGTAAGAAAAGCTGAAAGCACCATTGTTTGGGTTCTGCGAGGTAAGATTGATGGAAGTTAGACTTGCTGTAACAGACCATCCTGGGTTAAGCATACCAGGGGTACCAGGGGGCAAGGTGGAATTCCAGCTTTCTCTAACAGCCAAGTTCGAAAGAGGTGAATCAAGAAACATGATTCCTTCTTGGTTAATGGGCCAGTTACTGTTCCAGGCGAAAGAAAAGATTTTATTACTCAGCTCTGAATAAAGAGAGAGAGAATCCTCTTCATTTGTTATGCTAAAATCAAGATTTATAACATCACAAGAAACCTGGCGGAACATATCAGGATTTGAAGCAACAAGAAGCAGTTCCATGGGAGACAAGACTGTTCCCGGCGTTAAAAAGGAAATATTTTTTTCTGAATCCATTAAGTACCATTGGGAAAGATCTATATCAAACAGTGTATTGTTGTATAACTCAATCCAGTCGCTGCCATTTCCCGCTGAAATTTCGCTGGGAATAATGCTTTGTGGGTTTTGGGGAAGGCTGTCACTGCCTGAAATCTGCCATGAGTGCATATAATTCCATGAAGGATCAAAAAGTTGAAGAGTTGTTTCCAAAGGGTAGGAAGTACCTGCATCTCCATATATGCTGGAACCTCCGAAAATAGGTTCTGCATCTTTTGAATTGTTTGTAAGATAAATTGTTTCACCAGGTGAAACTAGAATTGATTCAGAAAGAAATACATTACCTTTAGGTTCACCTAAAGAGAAGCGGCACATGGAAAGATCTTGAGTTACTGAAGCAGTATTAGTAACAGGAAGTACCCAGAGGTTTTCCCCACACCAAACGGGAATTCCCGGTTGAAAAAGATCAGGATATAACCCAGCAAGGGCAACTCGGGCAGAAGGGGTAGGATCCGGTCTTGTATCATATTCTCTTATGCTCCACCCGGGAAAAAACATAGGCATATGGTCATTGTCTCCGTAAGGTCCCACAGAAATATGAACGCTGTATGTTTCTGGTGGAACTGGAATTTCTATTTCCCATAAATCTTCCTCCATCTGCTCCATGTTGAACCAAACTTCTGGCTGCCTGTCGAACGACACAAGGCATGGTGCATAATAAGGATCACCACTTTTTATGGTAAGTTCCACTTTGACGGTTGATTCCATGTTTAAACACGATGACAAAGTCAGTTGGTCGATCACTGGAATTTCATCTTCAAGTTCCATTTCAGGAAGAAATAATGCTCTGGCAGAAAGATCATTGATCATTACTGCACATAAAGAGTCAAACTGAGAGATGGAGTACTGGTAATAGGGATCTGAAACTAAGTCGTCTCGTATAAGAAGACGGATAGAATCAATAAATACTGGAAGTTCATTCTCGAAAATTGAACGGGTTTGACCCAGCAGATGGTTGAATTCAAGTCTGTTGTTTGGATCTGAAAGAAGCCCCCTTGAAGCTCCGAATTGACCAATATCTGCAAGGTTGAAATCAGTTTCCCATTGTTCAGTGTAAACACCTTCCCAAGTGTTTCCAAATGTGGCATCACGATCCCACGGATAATAGTGCCACAGCTCATTATAGTAGTGAAGATAGAAATTTTTGATAACACCATCTTTGTCACCTATTGCTGCATGCACAACAAAAGCCGCAAGAAACTCACTGGTGGCAAGGGAAGAAACATCATTTCTGAAACATGCTTCGATTAGTTCCAGTAATTGCTGCTGGTATATGGCACTATCGACTTTCGGTTCCAAACCGGCGATTGAACAAGTATCTGAAAAGTGATGGGCAAGCCGGCCCATGGTATCTGTATTTTTAAACAAAGGGCCAAAACCAAGGCCATTTTTTAAGTAAAAAAGCCTGTCAATTCTTTCAACCTGATCATAAACTCCGTAGTTAGCACCATTTATAGAAAGACTGATAAATTGAGTTTCTGGAGCAGGAAAACCAAGTTCCCTGGTGATATAAAGACCAAGAGCGTTTCTCATTAGAGAGGCATCGCGGTACTGTGCATTCAAAAGTAAATGACTGCCAAATGGAAACATATCCGGATTATCAACAATTATGTGCCAGCTTTTTTTAACACACCACAAACTGGTACCACCTCGAAAAGAAAGGGTACAGTCGGTTTCTTCACCATTGAATGAAATAGAAGCAGGAACACTCTGTTCAATAAAAGGATTAGAGTATAATTGCTCTAGGTATATTGGATCAACATCTACAGAATAAAGAGGTAGGGATCCTTGAAAAATTAGTAATATTAGATAAATCATAGTTTCGTATTATAATACAATCCAATCTAGTTTTTAGGAGGTAATTTTGTTCTTAATGTTCTTAGTAATAGTGGCTTCAACAGATTTTGTTCCTATTAATGACTTTGCTGAACTTGATGCTGTTGCCGCGCCAACTGATTTTGGTTTGCTTATTATAATGTCAGAGGATTCTGTGGCGAACAAAGCCATAACTTTTGAAGTTCTAGAGTCTATAGAAATCATGGATCCAGATGGAGAAACTGATATTTCTTTGTATTTTGTAACCATGAATGCATCAGGTTATTCAGAAATGGCAAACATTGCCGGTAAATTTGGTGGATTCCCTACAGTTGTAAGCCTTGTGGGACATTGCGGTTTTCTTGAGTTGGATCCTGAGTTTCTTGCCTCGGAAATAGAAGATGCATGGTATACCTGGGGCGGCGGATCTACGCAGGGTATCTGTAATTACTGCACTAGATGTAATTAGACCCATCTGTATTAGATAGGTCTATGTTTAGGGGCTTTGATAAGTTACTTAATCACAAGAAGTTTAGCACTGTCTTCAAAAAGTTCACCATTAACAGAAGTGCTGACTCTTACAAGATAAATACCTGCAGGATATTCAGATGTATTCCAATACAGGTTATTATTAATTGTTTGAGTAAGAACTGATCTACCGCTGGTATTGTATATGGAACACTGGCCGGTTTCGTTGCCGATACTGATTTTGTATGTGCTTCCTGTTCTGGAAACCTGAAGAAGATTTTCAGAAAAGGGATCTGGAGTATCATTGTTAATAGATGACTGTGTTTCCAGACAGGCCAGAATACCATTTCCATAAATCACATAAACCTCTCCATTACTTCCAACAATGGGGCTACCCACATCAGAGCCAAGATTGAAGCTTTGAATGGTGGTTCCAGTGTTTGGGTCAAGTATATGTAAAAGCCCTGATTCAGTGCCAATAAGCACTTTGCCAGATCCTTCTATGATCGGGTTGGACAGGTAACCCTGTGAAAAAGATCTGGACCAGATTTCAGTACCAGAAGTATCTACCTTTTTTAACATGCTTCCATTGCTGGCGAAGTAGAAAAATCCAGAAGGATCAATGGCAGCGGTCTGCTGCACTGAATTTGAAATTGAAGTGGTCCATCTTTCAGTTCCATCTCCATCAAGGATTCTCCAGTGACCGCCACTCATATTCCCAAGATCACCGAAAAGAATGAATTTGTTACTGTCGAACTGTGCCACTGAAGGGGAGCTGTAAACAATGTTCATAATTGAATTGTATTCGTAAGACCAGATTTTGTTACCTGTTGCAGTATCAATTGAATGAATTTCGGAGTCACCAGGAATAGCATAAATTGTAGATCCAGATGGATCCAGAGCAGAAGCTGTATTGAAACCGTCTGCATTTTCAAAAGAGACTTTCCATTTTTCAGACCCATCCGGATTTAATGCGGATAGATAAGAGGTAAAAACAGTTTCAGTAATAGAGTCACCAATATAAATAGTACCATCTGAACCAATAGTCGGGCCACCATTTACAGGGTGGATCATGGGATAAGCCCACAACTCAGTTCCATCTTGTGTATAAGCATACAAGGAACCATCAGAGCATGGAAAGTAAACAGAGCCGTTGTTCAGTGCAGGAGGGCCCATGAAAACATGTGGTGTTTGTACACTCCATCTTAAATTACCTTCAGGATCAAGAGAAACAAAATAATATCCAGCGGCGTAATAAATGTTTCCATTATCATCAAGAGATGGTTGGTTCCACTGCCAGCCTGGGGCAGCCTGCGGAGGGCTATATGTCCATGAAAGAGCCAGATCTTCCTGGATGGTTATTTGTGTTTTCCCTGTGTTTTGAGCATCATGCATATACTGTGGCCATGCGGAACCGGAAGCGGAAGAGATAAGTAAAAAAAGCAAACCGGATATTGTTATTAGTTTCATTAAAATTCCTTAAAAAAAGGGGCAGCATCAGCTACCCCAAATAAATAGTTCAGTCTTACAGTTCGGAAAGAGGATCTTCAGGTAGGTTATTGTCTTTTCTCCATGAAGCAACCACAG
>JAOZUR010000108.1 GCA_029938555.1 Candidatus Sabulitectum sp.
TGGGGCTCTGGAGAGCCAGCAGGATGCGAAAGTTTAAGCTGTATAGTGCACTAGTACTCTGGTAACTCTGTGCCTAGGTTCATTATCTTGATGTACTCTGTATATGAGTAGATCCGGTTTCGTCTCTGTCCTGTGACTTCTTCAAGAATACCCATAGTCTGAAGTTTGCTCAAGCATGAGTTAACCGTTGCTTGAGAAAGTTGAGTCTTTTCCTGAATCCACTTTGGAGTGGTCATGGGGCGTTCCAGAATTGCTCTATGGATCAAACTGGTTGATCCGGAGATTCTTTTAAGTTTATTGATTCTATCACCATCCACCGATGAACATTTCATCAACTTCTGAGCAGTATCAACAGCCTGAGTGGCAGTTGCTGTTACTGCGTCTGCAAAGAATTCCAGCCATAGTTCCCAATCACCGGTCAGGCGAACCTGATTGAGAAGCTCGTAATACCTCCTGCGATGAGTTTTGAAATAGAGGCTGAGGTAAAGCAATGGCTCTTTCAGTACTTTCTCTGAGCAAAGGATTAATGTTATGATCAACCGCCCCAGACGCCCGTTACCATCAAGGAATGGATGTATGGTTTCAAATTGAACATGTGCAAGAGCAGCTTTAACCAGGGCCGGTGTGGTGTGATGAAGAAACAGTTCAAGCTTACCAATACACTCCTGCAGAAGCTCTGGTGGCGGGGGTACAAAAGTAGCAGTACCAGGCTGGGTGCCACCAATCCAGTTCTGCGTTCTGCGGAATTGCCCTGGGTCACAGTTCCTGCCCCTTCCACCAAACATCAGTACGCTGTGGATTTCTTTGAGTAACCTCAGCGAGAGAGGAAAACCCTGATTAATTCTATCAACACCGTAGTTGAGAGCAGCTACATAGTTGCTTACTTCCGTAACATCATCCAGAGGAACTCCCGGTTGATGCTCTAACTCATGAAGAAGAAGATCTGATAATGAAGACTGTGTACCCTCGATCATAGAAGAAAGAACAGCCTCCTTGCGGACATACATGTATAAGAAGAGAGATGTCTCCGGCAGAAGAACTGACACACTGTCCAATCGACCCAGGGCCAGCAACGCCCTGTTAAATTTTTCTTGTAACTGGTCGGACCATTCTAGGGCAGGAAAAGGCGGAAGCGGTGCTGGCACAAATGCCTGTACTTTTTCACCCACTGTAGTTGCAGTAACGTAATACCCCTGTAGTTTTCTTTTCATCTTCTTATTTCAATCGTTGAATTGTAGAGCTGGTTATTTCATTCTAGAGCCATAACTAAAATAAACAACAAGCAAAGAATTGTCAATTTGTTATCTCCATCCCCTGTAAAAACCACTGTTGTGTTTTTTGATCCGATTAACAGTCGCTGAATCTATTGGGAAGGGATTCTTCAGTAATTTGTATGGTTCAAGCATATTCAGTGTTAGAGGTATTCAAGATTCACAGCATCTTGAATGTTGTATGACAACAGTGTTTCAAGTGCCTTGCGGTTTTGTCTGTTCTTGTACTCCTGCCAGAGTAGAATGGCAAAGAAGCCGTCCACATCAGCCATAGGAGGTGCGCCTGATTTCCAGTTGCTACTCACAAGACTTAAAGCCTCTGGAAAGCCGGAGACTGTGCAGAATAAGTCTTAGATCAAGATGAGCATGAGGAATGCTGATCCCGAAATAGCGCTCAATGAAGGGAATATCAAAAGTCTTTCCATTGTAAGAAACGATAACCTTGTACTGCTGAATGTCATGAACTAAATCATGAAGATTAGTGCCATTCACATGATGAAAGAGTCTCTCTCCATCATACAGTGCAATGGTGGTAGTGATATCCCCAGGGCCACCAAGACCTATAAATGTATGCAGTAGTATCCCTGAGTTCCTTGAAGAGTTTGCCCAGGTCTTTTTCATTTCTTACAATCAAGCTCCTCTATTACCCAATCAGTATAGGAATGGCCATAATTCTTTCCAGTTAGAACGCTACTCTGGTACGACCTCGAACCGGCTCAGCAATTTTTCCTTCAATTACTGATTTGTTTTGGAAGGCTGTTTCCTTATTCTGCGTAAGTCTGTTGTCAGTTTGCCTATATACAGTTCTATGGGAGTGGAAATCAATGGAGCGCCAGGTATTTTAAAAGGACCAACGATGTCTCCAGATTTAATTCCATTCACTTTGCCATGAGAAAGGCGTGACAGAAATTTCCCAACATCAACGGCGTTCCGTGCCACTTTATCCGCTTTTGTATCTTTACCAACAAATTCGTGTATCAGCATCAAAACCCTGTCATTTCCTCTTCTTTCACCTTCACAAAGAATACCTGCACAGGTTGTCATCAACTGATAGCGAATAGTGCCAACGGAACTCTCGCCCTTTAGGCGACTTCCAAAAAGGCCAGCTACAAGCTGTTCAATTCGCTCTATTCCGTTGGAATTTGGGCTTTTAATCTTTCTTTCCAGTGCATTGCAGAGGGTTTTACTCACTGAATCAGAGAATGCTTCATCTGTGGTTGCTTCCACTCCGATTAAGAATGAGCCGTGTGAATCCACGATTTCAATAACAAGATCGGTGGTTTTGGGTTGAGACCCGAATGTATCGAAATTCAGTTTTACCTCAGGCTCACCTTTCCAGCTGATTACAGGACCAAAAGTTTCATGCTTTTCAAGAAGCCATGAAACTCCTGCAGGTACTTTACCCTGCTCTGTGTTGAGCCATTCTTTTGCAAGTTCTACCGAACCTCGATTCTCGGTCCAGTGTGTGCTTTTCTTCGGGCCTGTTTGTTCCTGCCATTCATTTAGGTTTGTGAGAATGATACCGTTCTTGGATATGGACATGAATTTCTCCTTTTTATGCTACTGATCTGGAGTCAGTTAACTGTTACTTGTTTCAATTTTTAAAGTCTAACATAATTCAATAGAAAGTAATGTTGCAAAACTGCCAGCGTCAGAGGATGAATCTAACGATTACCGGGTTGTACAGATATAGTTTTTCTGAAGAGAAGACGATTTTATAAATATCTCTTATAAACTCTTCTTTCCTTCGCATATCTTCAACCGGTAGATTCAAGTTGATCTACTACTTATTGAACCCATGTTTTAAATAGAACCCAACAAAATTCAAGCTAAAATACTGAAATCATTTGGCCACTTGATCCTTAAATGGGTCTTACAAAACACAATTCTCTAATTTGTTTCTGGATACTACTTTAAGGCGAAGTTTAAGCTTTAACTCTTAAAGTCTAATCGGTGGGTTCATGCGCCCACCGTTCTCCTGAACCGCAGGTCGAGAAGAAGTAAGTATTCTGGGGTATCTATCTCCGAATAAACTTATTCCATAGTCTCAGATTGCTATTGCTCTTTATTCTAATAGATTAGAAGTGTTGGATATCCCATAGGGATATGTACAAAAAGGCGTTGAAGGCATACGACAACGGAAACAATGGGACTTATAAACTCAACTCCCTTAACCCTTTGTAGGCGACTAACCTACTTGATTATACTTCATTTCCAAAAGATTCCCAATAGAAGTAATGTAGAGAAAAGGAAATTATTTTTGTATTTAGAGGTGAATGAATTTTGCCTTACTTGACACATAACTGTAGGTTGCTTATAAACTGATTGTCGTATGCCCGGGGCCTAGTGTTTGAGATTCGTCTTCTACATGCCAATTGCCGGGCATTGTTTTTATAGAAAAAAATATATTATTTATGAAATACACAAAAAAATCGTTAAGCAGAGATGAATTAGCTGAAAGAATACTTGCTAGAGGACTTCAACACCACTCAAAAGATGAGATAGCGGAGTTTTTTAAGTATGTGAGTTATTATCGCATCAGCGGGTGCTGGAAAAACTATAAACAATCAAATAGACTTTAAAAGACAATCCTTCATTCGACTTAATTCTTAGAATTTACTGCTTCGATAGAGCTCTGCGTCTTTTAGTATTGCGAACGCTTCAACTTATTGAAAACACTTTAAGAGCTCAGTTTATTGATTACTATGCCACAACATACAATAATCCTTTTTCGTATTTGGATTACTGGAATTTCCCTGAGATGAAAATTGAAAATCATCAAGATAAGATTCGAAAAATACACGAGGATGCTAAATATTCTGATTCAGAATTTATTGTGCACTACCGTAAAAAGTACTCAGAGGAAAAATATTTACCTGTATGGATGGCACTTGAGATCGCTTCTTTTGGTTCTCTTGTTTACTTGTGCAAAGGAGCTGAACCAGATTTTAAGAAGAGGCTTCAAGAAGTTTTTGATATGCCTTACCAGATTCTCGATTCATGGTGGGTTCCTTTGCGAGTACTTCGAAATCATTGTGCCCATCATGAACGAATATGGGATAGACGATTTTCAAGACCGAGATTAAAAATACCCAACAAGAGTAAGTATTCAGCCTGGCATTCAGCAACAGTACCTAAAATCCCTTCAGTCATGTTTCGAATTTTAATATTGGACCACCTAGTAAGTAAGATACCATATGCACAATTTAGTGTCTATAATGAATTATGTAAGA
>JAOZUR010000065.1 GCA_029938555.1 Candidatus Sabulitectum sp.
ACATACAAAACGGTATCTGATGTTCCGTCCCAGTCGTAAGTAATTGTCTGGCTAGCCTGGGCAGCCACAGCAAGAAGCAAAGTAGCAAGTAAAACCATGATTTTCATTTTTTCTCCTTATAGGTTAGTGGTATTCTAATGCAAGCCTTCGCCACTCGAAGTCTAACATAATATCATACTAGAATATAAGAATTTTTAAAAGAGGTAGCAAAAGAGAAATTAAGTGTTTAACATATTTCTCATTTGTTTTCTTTTTGTAAATTTTTAACTGTGTTTAAATTTTGGAGCTGCTTAGATTGAAATCTGGAATAAGTCTGCTTAGTTCGTGTGGTATAAGTGATTACGAATGTTTTAAAAGCGGAGAATACGGAATAGCCCTTTACTCTGAAGTTAATATGGAGCATACTTAGGTGGACGGTTGAGCACCGTCTGGCAAACCGGAAGTAATTTCGGGACGCAAAGCCTACAGGTCCTAACTTGTTTGGGGAAACAGGAAGGATGGCTGGGTTACCGTTGTTAAACGCAAACCGAAAGTAATTTCGGGACGCAAAGCCCACGGATCCTAACCTTTACGGGAAGGATGGCCGGGTTACCTGACGCTCTGCTGAAATAAGCAGAGGAAATTGGAGGTGCTCTTATGAAGAAGGCACTTGTGCTTATAGCACTGCTTCTTCCCACGGTTCTGCTGGCTTCTGTAACGGAGACAGTTATTCCATCCACTTCCGATGCATACCTGGTTGTTGCTAGGGATGCCATGGAAGATGGCGATTTCGATGCCGCACTTCTTCTTTATGAAGAAGCCGTAGAGAGAGATCCCCACTCTCAAGCTGCTCTTGCTGGAAGACTTGTTGCTTTCGCAGAGAGCCGTAGCCTCGAATCAACCATCGAAGTGGCTGGCTTGAACTAAGCTGGAGATTCCGGCTGAAAGGTCTAACCGCTGATTGGCCGGAGTCGAAAACTAACAAATGGGATGTGTAAATAGTGAGTGGTGTTTCGGAAATCAGTGATTATTCCTGTATGGAAATTTATAAACCCACAGTAAAAACATGGCTCGGGGTATTTGTTGCCACACTTTTTTATTTTGGAGCCTACCTGTTTCTTCCGAAACCAATTCTTCCTATTATCGTTGCTGTGCCTCTTTTTCTTTTGTCTATATTTTTTATATCGAATGTTCGCGTATGGGGTATGTTGCTTTTCTCGGTGATCGTGGTAGGTAAAGAATCTTATTCATATGGTTTGTTACAGGTTTCAGTTACCAGCGTAATTGTTATTCTATTGTTTCTTTTCTATCTTATATACAAGCTAACTTCTTTTAAGAAATTTCCTAGTTTTCCTCTTCCGGTATACATTCTTGTAGCAGCTTATCTTTTTCAATTGGCATCTCTGTTCCTTTCATTACAACAGCATGAAAATCTTACCAGTAATGTTATTCGCGAGGGTAACAAACTGTTTATAGGTGCTCTTATAGTTCCCGTCTTTTATGATTGGTACAACAATGGCAAATGGCTTATTCGTGTACTGAAAATGCTCTGTTTCATGCTTCTGATAATGACAGTTTATGGTATATATCAGTACAATTCAGGAACTCTTTCAGCGCTTGGCGATGATGTGACAGGTTATAATCTTTCAGGAAGAATTTATTCTACAATTGCCGGTGGCCCAAATCCATACTCTGGGGTTCTTGAGTTACTGGTTCCTTTAGCTCTTGCTTCGTTTTTTATTTTTAAAGAGAAAAAATGGAAAATAATGGCTATGATCGGGGTTCTTCTTGGAATACAGAATGTATTGCTTACATTTTCCAGGGGTGGTTTTCTGACTGTTACTTTTACTTTATTTATTTTCCTTATCTTAAGGTATAGGCAAAAAATCTGGATACCAATACTATCTTTGTTACTTTTCATAGGGGCAATTTTTGCAAATGCTGATGAGTTTAAAAGACAGCTAACGGTATTTGGTGATGTTAATTCTTTTGTGATGGATTCCAGTATTCTGCACCGTTACATCTCTTACAAAGGTTACTGGAATGAGATCAAAAATGATCCAGTTAATGGAGTTGGCTGGGGCAGTTGGGAGTATTTTCACAGCCAGTCTCCACTTTATTCTTTCTGGGAAGTGAGACACGAGGACAGTATAGAAAAAATACCTTATTTCGGAGGTATGAACAGTCTTATTCTTGAAATGCAGCTTAAGGGTGGTTTTCTTTCTTCCATATCGTTGTTGCTTATTTTTATCGCTATGGTTTTTGCTTCAGTTAAAGCGCTTAAAACGAATACAGATAAAACACTTGCATTCGGATTTATTTGTGGTCTGGCAGCTTTTGCAGTACATCAAATTTTTGATAATTTGATACCGTGGCCTCAGGTTGGTGCTTTTTTCTGGCTCATTGTAGCATTGTTGATTTCTGTTGCTTATCCGAAAAACCAAAGTGAGTTGCATGAATGAATTTGATTCACTATAAATTCCTGATATTATTTTAGAGGGGGGAGTGTCTTCTGGTTCTTATTCTTTATGAAATTATAATACTGTGTATTCTTATGATTCTCCTGCCTATGGTCATTTATCCTTTAGTTATGTTGGCTTTAGGGGCGATTCGAAAACAGAAAAAAGTTTCTGCATTTAAAGAGTATCCTTTTGTTTCTGTAATGGTTGCAGCAAGAAATGAAGAGTCATGCATAGGGGAAAGAATCACAAATCTTCTATCTCAGGACTATCCTGCAGGCAAACTGGAAATTCTTGTTGCGTCTGATGTGTCTTCAGATAACACAGATGAAATTGTTAGATCTTTTGGTAAAGATGGTATTTATTTTTATCGATCGGAAAAACGCCTCGGCAAATCTGCTCTTGTATTTGAGTTATCAAAGATTGCAAAAGGTGAAATTCTAGTTTTTACCGATGCAAACACTGAGTTTAAAAAGAATACTGTAAGGGAACTTGTTGATCCATTTGCCGATCCATCTGTTGGATGTGTTGATGGCTCAAAGCAGAACAGCCTTGAATCGGTTACATGCGAATCTATTTACTGGCGGTATGAACAGAAACTAAAAGCTTTGGGAAGTCGGATAGGTGCAGTTCTTGGCGCGACGGGCGCTGTGTTTGCAGTGCGAAAAAGTTTGTATAACCCTCCAGATCCAGCACGAGCAGATGATTTTGAAACTGCGGTGTCAGCCAGAATACAAGGTTATATGTGTTTATTCAATCCAAATGCTATTGCTGCAGAGCCTACTCCAAGTGATTCAAGCCAGTATCATAGGTTAGTTCGTATTGTTAGTTGGATGATTGGTTCAGCTTTTAGTTTAATAGGAAAAGCTTTTAAGAAAAGAAAATATGGTCTTGCTTTGCAATTAATGGTACACAAAGTTCTAAGATGGAATATGGGAATTTTCGCCATTACTGCCACAATTGCAGGGTTACTTCTTGCTTATTTTGATTCTCCGGCTAATCCATTATTTATATTAATAGTATTTTTTAGTTTTACCGCTCTTCTGGGAAGGGTCGCAGGTAACAAAATGCCATCCTTGATGCGGTTACCTTATTTTTTCTGGTTGATGTGTCTTGCATCTTTGTCAGGTGTAACAAAAGCAATTTTTTCACAAGCAGCTTCATTTTGGGATCATAGCATTAGATAGTTTCCCCTAAAGGAGGATAGTTTTTATGCTGTTTACAGGGTTGGTTTCTTTGATTTTTGTAATTTTTACAGCTATTCCAACGGCTCCAATGGCGGAATTTGCTACTGGATCAGAAACCATGCTGACTCCGGCAGATTATTTCAATCCTGAGTTATATCAGATTAGCCCAGGTGATGAAATATGGTTATCTTTTCCTGGCGGTATTCCGTACACAGGCGTTGCCGAGGCTGTTTCCGTTGTTTCAATACCAGTTTCCCTTAACGGCGTGTTAAGCGTGCCAGGCTTGCCGCAGATAGATACAAATGGCATGAATCTACAGACTCTTCAATCTACCATAGCCACTTATGCCTCCAGGGCCTTTCGAGGTTTGATTGTGAGTTCAGGCCTTGCTAGATCTGCTTCTTTCCAGCTCCCCGTTACAGGCCAGGTAATAGAGCCAGGCATAGTTATTGTAAATGGTCTTTCTCGGCTTACAGAGGCATTGCTTCTAGCAGGGGGAGTTACAGCAACAGGTGCATCCTCTGAAATTCTTGTTATTTCAATGGACAGCGATACAACAATTTTTAATATCAATGATTTTCTCATTAACGGAAGCTTGGATTGTAACCCTCTTGTACAGAGAGGCTCTAGAATTCATGTTTCTGCAGCAACTGCCACAATAATCATCGAGGGCGCTCTTGCCACTGAAGTTGAAACAATTTCCTCAGAAGTGATTCTGACGGAAAGAGTAATGGTTGAGTTTATCCCAGGAGAGACCGCTAGAAATGCTGTTGACCGAGTTGGTGGCGTTTCCAGCCAGGCAAATGTTTATCAGTGTCATGTTTCCAGATTGGTTTCCGAGTCTGAAACTTCCAATATACCTTTTAGCATGTTCGGCGAAACAACTTCAGTACTGTTGCAACCTGGTGATAGAATAGTTATTCCTTCATCCACCGCTTATATTAATATTGTTGGCGAAGTTCAGTTTAATCAGCCAGTTCCATATTCACCAGGCATGAATGTAAATTACTATATTGGCATGGCTGGTGGGTTTACAGGTCTTGCCAGGCGGAACAGTATTAAAGTGATTTCTTCTGTTGGGTTAAAAACCGACATAGAAATTACAGAAATTGTGCCAGTTGGGTCTACAATTGAAGTCCCTAGAGTTCCAGTGAAATTCTGGGAGGAATATTTAACTATTCTTACCGGTGTTGCAACTGTAATAATCGCATATCAAAGTTTGTTTAATTAAGGGGAGTAATGAGCGATACACCGAATAATTTTGTATATGTTCTTTTAAAAAACAGAATATTTATAGTTAAAGCATTGTTTTTGGTAATGGTTGTGACAATTGCAATTACTTATCTTATTCCTAAAAAATACACATCTACCACAGTAATTCTTCCACCTGAAGATCCGCCATCAAACAGCATGAGCATTGGTGGTTTATCAATGGGCGAGTTTGCAGGAATCTTTAGTGGTGGTATGGGTTATTCACTTCCACTGATGACAACCCTTGGTGATGTTTATGTTGAAATTCTTAACAGCAGAAGCGTGATTGATCAGACAATTTTAAGTACAGGTTATCTTGATTCAATGGACATAGCAGATAAGTATGCTTTGCAGCCGGAAGTTGCAATGTATCTGGCTAGAAAGCAGTTCAAAAAGAACTATTCAGCTGTTGTAACATCTTCGGGTTTTATTGAACTAAACGTATCTACCTCAGACCCACTGTATTCCGTGGAAGTATCCAGCAGAATCATATTCCTTCTTGATAGCATAAATACTAGTATTACCATTGCCCGTCTTCAGGAAAGCCGTGATGTGACAGAAAATCAGTTGGCTGTTGCTCAGGCTTCTCTTCAGAACACCACAGCATTGATGCTTCAGTTTGAAGATGATTATGGAACAATTTTACCTAATGAAGAACTTGTACAGGTAATGGGCATTCTAGCTGAAATGAAGGGGCGTTACATCGAGGCTTCTTTATTGGCAAGTTCTGTTAGAAATGGTTTAAGATACGGAACTAATGCTCAATTGCTTGAACTGGAAAGTACTGCTCAGGCTCTAAAACAGTCCATTGATCTTATTGAAAATGGTTCGCCATCAGGTGATGTAAGTATGGGTGCAGGATTGAGCAATCTTCCACCTGCCATGATTCAGTATGCTCGACTGCAGACAGATTTTGAGATGCAGTTAAGAATGACCACGGCTCTCGAGCTTCAAGTAGACCAGTCTTTGTCTCAAGAGCAGGACATCGCAAGTTCCCTTCGAATTTTAGATCCTCCTAAACACCCAGGTTGGAAAAGCAAGCCTAAAAGACTGTTCATCTGGATAGAAGTATTCTTACTTACTTCAGTATTTCTTGCTGCATTCCTGTTCGGAAGAGAAAAGTGGAACAGGCTGGAAATAGAAAACCCTGAAGAGTGGAACAAGTGGAACAATCTAAAACAAGAGATCAAGGGCGATTTCAGGAAAACTAAGGAAAAGAGAAAAGGGAAGTAACCCGGTAATTACCGGATCACTTCTGTTCCCATAAGCTTTGCAATGGCAGGTGGAAGTTTAATGCTACCATCTGCCTGCTGACCATTTTCTACAAGTGAAATAATCAACCTTGGTAATGCAAGACCAGAACCATTCAAAGTATGTATCAGTTTCGTTTTTCCCCCACCAGTAGGTCTGTATTTCATGTTGCCTCTTCTTGCCTGAAAATCACGGAAGTTAGATATTGAAGAGACTTCAAGCCATTTCTGTTGCCCTGCGGACCATATCTCTATATCGTAACATTTAGCCGCAGCAAAGCTCAGATCGCCGGAAGCAAGAAGAAGTACCCGGTAAGGAATTCCAAGAAGCTCTAACATGCCAGATGCATGTTTCAGCAGTTCTTCATGGGCTGCGTCAGATTTATCTGGATGTTCAAGACGAACCATTTCTACTTTTTCAAACTGGTGAACTCTGTTTAAACCACGATTGTCTTTTCCATAACTGCCAGCTTCCCGTCTGAAACAAGGAGTGTACCCACATAACCTTACAGGAAGGTCAGATTCATCAAGAAGCTGATCTCTGTAGAGGTTTGTGATAGGTACTTCGCCGGTTGGTATAAGAAAAAGATTATCTCGACCAATCTTGTACATGTCGTCTTCCATTTTGGGAAGCTGTGCTGTTGCTGTCATGGATTCTGGTTTGGCAACAAATGGAGCCCAGATTTCTTCCATACCGGCTTTTGTGTGGTAGTCTAACATCCAGCTGATAAGAGTTCTTTGGAGTTTAGCAGCCCAGCCTCGAAACAGGATGAAATTAGATCCTGCAATTCTGCCTGCAGCTTCCGGTTGGAAAACATTTTCCATGAGTTCCCAGTGTGGTTTGGGCTCAAAATCAAACTTAGGAATATCACCCCAACTAGAAAGAACTACATTGTTTTCTTCTCCACCCCTGGGAACATCAGAATCAGGCAAGTTTGGAAACGCTTTTTCCATATCTGCAAGGCTGGTATCTATACCGGAGACCTGAGTTTCAAGAGAACTGAGCTTAGCTCCAGTTTCACGGCTGAGTGCCATCTCTTCATCAGCGTTTTCACCATTACGTTTTTTTTGTGATACAGCTTTAGAAAGTTGATTTCTAACTTTTCTTAAATTTTCTATTTCCAGCATTAGCTCTCTTCTAGTGGCATCTGCTTCCACCCAGAGGTTAATGTCTATTTTTTCATTTTTTGCAATAGCGCCTTGGGCTACAATTTGCGGGTCTTTTCTCAGTAGTTTTCTGTCAAGCATTTTTCTTCTCCGAATTTAATTTAATGGTATGTAAGGAAGCAATATAAGAAGGCCTGCAACCGCTGCGGAAATTGAAACTGCCAAAACACCAGCAGCAGCTACATCCTTTGCATTGCCTACAAGTACATGCCACTCTGGGGCCACTCTGTCTGCCAAAAATTCCAATGCAGTATTGATCGCTTCAGCGGCCCATACGGACCCGATAGCCAGTGAAATAATTGCCCAGTCGACTCTATTGATCTTTAGATAAAACCCAATGGCAATCACACAGATTGTGGCAAAGAGGTGGAATTTCGCATGTGCCTGGGTTTTTACCAGCGTGTAAAGCCCCTTGAAGGCGAAACCAAAACTTGCGATTCTTTTGTTTATTGTCATAACCCTGGAAAAATCCTTCCTTCAGTATTTATAGACAGAGAGAAGCTGAAGTTACCTTGCTGGTTGTTAACAGAAGAGGCTGCAATTCCAAATGCCGTACCAATGGCAGCGCCTAGAATAACATCTGAAGGGAAATGTTTGCCTAGATTCACTCTGGATAAACAGGTGTAAATAGCTATGGCTGTAAAAGGTAAGCCAATATCAGCTCCGTACCTACCCCACATAACAGAAGCTAAACAGGCTGAACCGGCAGCATGCCCTGAAGGAAAACTTCTTGTATTGGATCCATCAGGCCTAATTCTGTCTGTTGTAATTTTAAGAGTTTGCACTAAACCGTAAGTATATACAAGCCCTCTACACAGTTCCTGACCAAGCTCTTCAGTTTCCGCTGAATCAGAGAGTTTACCTGTGAGCCACATGGTTGCTGCAGATAATGGAAGAAATTCAGCAAATAGAAAGTTATCAATCTGATCGATAGTTGAAAATGGTTTCTCTGGAAGAAAACCCTGGTATCCACTTTTACTCTCGGCTCTGTAAGACAGGTAAGAGAGCCCAGCCCCCGCTGTCATTACTGACAGCGGAACTGGGGTAAACAGGTTTTGCCCTGTTTCCAGTGTATTTTCCCAAAGACCTTGAGCTGAAGCTATTGTGGAAAGTAAAATAGCAATCAAGGATCTATTTAGCGTAAAATTCCTTAACTGCTGCAATAACTTCATCTTGCTCATCCTTAGTTAATTCTCCAAAAACAGGAAGGGACATGACTTTTGTGCTGCAGGTTTCAGATACTGGGAAATCGCCTTCTTTGTAACCTAAATCTTTGAAACATTCCTGAAGATGTAGTGGAAGTGGGTAATAGATTGCACAGCCTATTTGTTTGTCTCTTAGGAATTGCAGTAACTCATCTCTGTTTTCCGCAAGAATTGTATATTGATTGTAAATGGACCATGCTCTTGGGTCAATTACAGGTGTTACAACTTGTGACAGGTCTGCAAAAGCTTCTTTGTATCTGTCTGCATTTGCCCGGCGTCCTGCATGCCACTGTTCAAGTTTTGCAAGTTTGACCCTAAGGAAGCCAGCTTGAATTGCATCAAGACGGCTATTGGTGCCTACTTCTGCATGAAGGTACCCCAGGCCGCCGTGTTCGCGGATACTTCTTAATCTTGTGGCAAGCTCGGGGTCATTGGTGGTGAGCATTCCTCCGTCGCCTAGGGCGCCGAGGTTTTTTGAAGGGAAAAAGCTGAAACAGCCGATGGTTCCCAGTGAACCAGCTCTTGAATCTTTCCACTTTGCACCTACTGCTTGTGCAGCATCTTCAACCACAGGAAGTTCCCATGTGGATGCTGTGGCCATAATGGAATCCATATTTGAAATTTGACCGAATATGTGAACAGGCATTATTGCTGCTACTCGTTTTCCAGACTGTCGATGAATAATGCCCCGTTCAGTAATGGCGCAGTTGTCATTTAACCAGCTCTGAAGAAGATCAGGATCCATATTAAAAGTATCTGGAAGAACATCAATGAATACAGGGGTTCCACCAGCTCTTACAATAGCACCTGCTGTAGCAAAAAAAGTAAAAGGAACTGTGATGACAAGTTCATCTCTTTTTAGGCCAATGGCTTGAAGCGCTAAAATAAGTGCATCTGTACCGGAAGCACAGGCAACTGCATGGGCAGTTCCAGCGTACTGGGCAAACTCTGTTTCAAGAGCTTCCATTTCTGGTCCCTTTATGAATCGGGAATTTGCAAGGGCGTCAGTAAATACTTTGGTTAAATCGTCTTTTATATCAGCGTGCTGGCGGTTGATATCCAGAAGGGGTACTGCCATGGTGAAAAAGTCCTTTCGGTGATTATTTAGTGGGCACCTTTCCCTGTGAGAACCACGAGAACCGTTCTCGCAAGGATTTCCAGGTCAAGAAAAAGAGATTGATTTTCAATGTACTGAAAATCATGAGTTAATTTTTTGGATACGTCTTCTATGTTTGTATCATATTCTAAATTTACCTGTGCCCAGCCGGTTATACCAGGTTTTACAGTTAATCGTTTATCATAAAATGGGTAGATAGTTCTGAGCTCTTCTATAATTTCAGGCCGTTCAGGTCGGGGGCCCACAACTGCCATCTCTCCAGTAAGAACATTCAAAAACTGTGGCACTTCATCAATTCGTGTTTTTCGAATAATTTTGCCTATTTTGGTCACTCTGGCATCATTTTTTCCTGCCCAAACAGCGCCGGTACCCTTTTCGGCATTTGCAACCATGGATCTGAATTTGAAAATTTTGTAAACTTTGCCACCTTCGCCGGTTCTGCTTTGGCGGTAGAATACGCCCCCCTTGGAATCAATAACTATAACCAGGCTCACTAGTATCCAAAAAGGCAATCCCAAAATGATCACTGCTAAACTGATTACATAATCCCCCACTGTTTTTACAAGTTTTTCCCAGAATGAGAGTCGGTCTGGTATAAGTTCCATTAATGGTTGACCAAGAATCTGAGTGTTGTGAACATGTCCGGCAACTACATCAAAAAGGTCAGGAACAAGTTTAACCCGTAGTCCACTTTTTACAGCTGGAAGAAGAAGGCTAAGAATGTCATCGTGGAAATTAGAGGCTATGGTAACTAGAAGATTACTTATGTTGTGTTTGGCCGCGAGATCCGATATGTCTGCCACATCACCAAGCGGCTCTACTGTTACAGAAGGATTTGTTACAGGATGCGGGGGGTTGATAAACCCGATGACGTTGTAACCAAGTGATGGATTAACAGATAGATAATCTTGCAATTCTTTTGCCGATTTCCCTAAGCCAATAACCAGAACATTCCTTTTAAGAAGTTTCTTCTTTGCAAATCTTCTTTCGAGCAAGCGGGAAGAGCATCTCGTAGAGAAGACCAATAGGTTAAGTAATGTAAAGTAAACAAAAAAGATCCATCTACCGATTGATGCTTGCGGAGTTATTAGAAAAGCAAAAAGGGAAAGAATAACAAATCCTGCAACAACTGGTTTGAAAACCATTTGGATTTCATCAGCCCAGCTTTTATCCCAATGTAATCTGTATGCTCCAGTAAGGGCGAAAATCACCCACCAGAAGATGATGGATACAAGACTTCCAATAATAATAATCTGTGAAGAAATCGGGGAAACGCCTGGAAAAATACCCCACTTGAATTTAATAAAAGCGGAAAGATACAGAGAAAAGAATATGGCTAATGCATCAAAAAGCATACCTGAAAGAATGCATATTTTTTTCATTAGCTCCTCCTGAAAAGGTGTTTTCTAAATGTGGAAAAAGCCCTTATGGTTCTTCGCCCTTCCGTGGTTGGGTGAAGAATCGTCTGGATAGCTTTGTAAAAAAGGTAACCAGGGCGAAGGTAGAATTTTCTTCTAGCTTCGGCACACCAGTTAACAAGATCCTGGGAAGATAATCCAGGCAGGTCAACAACACAGTTGTGTAACCCTTCTTCAGTTAACCATTCATGGTAATCTTCGGTTCTTAGATTTCCTGATTCCAGGTACTGCTGATACAATCGGGTACCTGGATAAGCCATAATGGGAAAAAACTGAGCAGTATCAGGTTTAAGTTGTATTGCCATTTTTAGTGTGTCAGCGAGAGTATCCGGGGTTTCGCCTGGATTTCCAGCCATAAAACAGCCATGTACCAATAACCCTGCCTTTTTTGCTCTTTTAGCAAATCCAACATTCTGCTCAACAGTTGTTCCTTTTCTTACACCGTTAAGAACTGCCTGACTTCCAGATTCATAACCTACAATAATCATGCGACATCCTGCTTTTCGCATTTTTTTCATTGCTTCAAGTGATAGGTTTGCTCTTGTATTTGCAGTCCAAGGTAGTTTGTTACCGGCTGCTATAAGAGCATCAGAAACCTCTGATACACGGCTGGAGTCAACGCTGAAAGTATCATCTTCAAAGACTATTTCCTGCACTTGGGGAAAATATTCTTGAATTTTCATAAATTCTGTAACTACATTTTGTGCTGAACGAGAGCGATAAGTACCGCCGTGCAGAACCTGTGGCCATACGCAGTAAGAACATTTGAAAGGGCAACCTCTGCTGGTAATCAGCATTACCGAAGGATATCTGGCAGCTGCAAAGAAGTAGTTTTCCGGTTTCAGGTGCTTTTTGTAAACATCAGCAAGGTATGGAAGTGAATCTAGATCTTGAATAAACTCTCTTTTTCCGGTAAAAAAAGGACCTTCTGAAGTGTTTACCCAGAGTCCAGAAACCTGTTTCAGATCTTCGTTTTTGTCCACGGCTCTGGCTGCATCCACAATAGAACGATCGTATTCACCCAGGGCAATTCCAGTGATAAAAGGAGATGAAAGCAGAACCTCTTCAGGGCGGGCGCTTACGTGGGTTCCAACAAGAAAAATGGAAGTTTCAGGAAGTATTTCTGCCATGGCTTTTGAAATATCAAGATCGCTGTGAATAGAAGGGGTACTTGTATCAAGTACGATGATTTCAGGAGAAGTTTGTTTCAATGTAATCAACAGCTGTTCCCGTGTGATGTTCACAGCCGGGCAGTCATAAAAAGTTACATCATGACCAGATTCTTCAAGAGTTCCAACTGCATAAGCCAGCCAGAAAGGCCAGTACATGGTCCCACTTTTGACTATTGCCGGTGACCTGGAAGTTCTTGAAAATTTGCCATCCATGAAAGGTGGGTTGATTACAGCTATTTTCATACAAGAGCCTCTATCTGTTTTAGAAAGTTGTCTGTTGTTTTACTCCATGAAAAAGTGCTGGCTCTTTTCTGGGCAAGTTTACCCAGATTTTCTAGCTCTTCTGGGGTCGCCGCTGTGAGTTCTGCCATTCCACGCATTATATCAATCACCGAATAAGGGTCGATAAGAATACCTGTATCTCCCACAACCTCTTCAAGGGCTGTGGCTTTTGAAGCCATAACTGGAGCACCAGTGGCCATGGCCTCTAAAGCTGGAAGACCAAAACCTTCATAAACCGATGGAATAAGAAGAGCCTTGCAGGTAAGATATAATGTGCGCAATTCTTCATCAGAAATATGGGTAAGCACTTTTATGTTAGATCTGGCAGGATTTGAGTCAAGATGTTTTCTGAAGTAGCTGTAAGCTCTGTCTTTCCTAACTACCATGGTAAGAGGTGGAGTATTGTCACTAAGGGCCCACAGTCTTCCATAAGCAGTTAAGAACCTTGGAATATTTTTGTAACCTCTTGCATTGCCAACATAAAGAAAGAAATTTTGTCGTTTCATTTTGACAGAAACAGGCGATGAAAACAAAGCCTGGCCTTCACCGGTAATAAAAACTTTATCGGTTGAGTATTGGAAACTTCTCATAACATCAAGTTTTGTTGCCATTGTAGGCACTGCCACTGCAGAAGCATGACTTACAGAAGCCTTTAAAGCTTTTTTGAAAATGTGCCGACTTATTGCATTACGGACAATACTGTCACCAAAGTAACAGGGAAGATTTAGAACCATCAGGTCGTGAACGGTGACTATTGAAGGTATTTCGGGTTGTGGTCCCGCCATTGAAAAGTTAAGAAAGACATCTGGAGAAAGTTCATTAATTTGTGTCGAAAGTTTTTTGCCTGCTCTTGCGCTAAATCGCGAAGAGTCATCTACAAGAATATCTACGCCTGTGTCTTTTAGGTGAAAGGCGCTGTTTTTGCCAATTAACACTGTTAATTTCCAGTTTGGTCTTTTCTCAATTATGCATTTTGTAACATTTAAAGAAAATCTACTGATTCCATCAACATTTTTTTGTACAGCTCTGGCGTCAATAAGAAGATGACAGTTCATCGAGTTAGCCCTCTTTTTTTTAATTCATCTGTGGCTATATCAACCATATCTGTGGATGTCTGGCTGCTTACCCATTGGCAAAGCTCGCTCACACCTTCTTCAAACACTGTGGAAGCTTTGAACCCAAGAATTTTCTCCGCCCGGGAGATGTCTGCATAACAATGACGAATATCTCCTGCTCGGTACTGATTGTTCACAATGAAATCATCAGTGGGTTTGCCAAGTTCTGAGGCAATAGCTTTGCCTACATCCATTATGGAAAGTTTGCGCCCTGTTCCAAGGTTAAATACAAGACCATCGGCCTTTTTGTTTTCCACAGCAAGCAGGCAACCTTTTGCTATGTCACTAACATGGATGAAATCACGACTCTGACCACCATCTTCAAAAACAACAGGAGGTTTATTATTAAGCAATCTGGATGCAAAAATAGCACCTACTCCTGTGTACGGGTTGGAAAGAGCTTGTCTGTTTCCGTATACATTAAAAAAGCGCATTGCAGTTGTAGGTATTTCATAAGCGTCGCCTACTGCGAGAAACATTTCTTCGTGGTCTCTTTTGTTCACCGCATAAATACTTGTGGGAAATAGTGGTTTAGTCTCTGGCGTAGGAGCAGGGGTGCAAGGAGTGTTACAGGTGGGGCACAGCATGTCCCATTTGCGTTCTGCAAGTTGTGCTGATGGTCGTAACTTTGGGGTAACTTCACCGCAGGAAGGGCACAAGTAAAGTCCTTCTCCGTAAATAGACATTGAACTTGCAACAAGCATTTTTTGTATGTGATCTTTTTGTTTAACAACTTCTTCAAGAACAACAGCAGCACCCATTGTATTTATGGATGTGTATCTTACGATCTCATACATCGACTGACCAACTCCAACGGCAGCAGCAAGGTGAACTAGAATATCAACAGGTTTGAGCGCTTTTGAAAAAGCTTCTGGGTCTCTCACATCTCCAACAATCAGCTCTATCTCTTTATTAAGATAACCAGGTCTTGATGCTTTCTCGCCGTGAACCTGTGGGTCAAGATTGTCATACGCTTTAACTTCATAACCTTTTTCAAGAAAAAGATCTCCTAGATGTGATCCGATAAAACCAGCTCCACCTGTTATCAGTACTCGCTTGCTCATTGTTGCCTTTCTATTATAACGGAGGTAGCTTCCCTCCTGATCTCAAAGATTCCCCTAACAGTGTAAAATAACAGAAATTGCTTTTTCCGTACACCTGTTAAAATATGGCTTTGAATTAAAGAGAAAATTACAAAGATTCGAGAATATTCTTCAGATTTTTTGTCCCTATTGCAATTGTTCTTTTGCTTTCTACAAAGTGGCGGGCTGATGTTATCAATGCTTGTGAAGAGCCTTGCCCTGAGAGCAAGGTTGCTAGATGTTTGGCGCCCTGAACTGGGTCTCCATTGAAAAGATAACCATTTACTTCATGTTTAATGTTGTCGGTGAACCCGCCCTGGTTAACAGATATCACAGAAGTTCCACAAGCCATGGCCTCAAGAGGCACCAGGCCATACGGCTCTTTTTGCTGACAGCAAAGAACTGCTTTAGCGTCTCTATAAAGTTCACGCAACTGGATGTCAGAAATGTTTTGTTTGATTGTAAGTTTCACTGAAAGGGAAGCAGCAAGGGAAACCAGATGCTCTCGGTATCCGGGAAATTCTCTGTCAGCCACAATGGCCAGTGTAGGTCTGGTTTCTGAGTTAATCAGACTTACGGTTTTTATGGCAGTTTCGTGGCCTTTGAAGGGCCATAATGCCCCTACAGACAGAACATAGTTCTGCTTGTTTGGTTTTGGGGCAGGAGAAAAAAACGAAGTATCCACACCAGGTCTGACAATAACTGAATCTCTGCCGTAAATGTCTTTGATTCTTTGTTGCATATAATTAGAAAAAGTGATAATCTTGTCTGCGTGCAAAGTTGACTTAAAATCAATTGAAGATTCTAGCTTCTCTAATGGCAATAAAGCAAGTTGAGCAATTCTCGAGTTTGTTCGTTGAATAATATCTTTTTCATAAATATGCCTAGGATATTCGTAACAGAAGTAAGCAGAAGGAATTGTAAGATATTGAAGAATTGGTGGAGCGGCAACAGCCATGGAGTTATGAACAAGTACAGCATCTGCTGTTTCGTTAATGTTTGAAGCAATGTTCTTACATA
>JAOZUR010000109.1 GCA_029938555.1 Candidatus Sabulitectum sp.
TCCATCAGGATTTGTTGGAAAATGCTTGAAATCTGTAGTATGAAAAGAGGAGACCCCATCTCCTCCAAAGAAGAATTGTGTTTTATTCATATGCCAGCAATGACCAAAGGATAAATGGTTGTAGTCTTGGGCTGTTCCTAGGAAAACGCCAATGGTAAATTCATCATGATTCTCTGCAGGGAACGGATCTTCGACCAAACCACCGCTACACCAGTGCATATATATGCCGACATTTGGGATGGGCTTGTTTACCACGGCACATAGTATGTCTTTAGCTGGTGAATACGAAGTCACCGGCCATATTGTTTCTCTGTAGGCAACAACAGCACCAGGATTAGTACCAGCCCCAAATAAACCGGTTTCTACTGTTGAAGAGACTTCCCAGTAATTCTGGAACTCTGTATGCACTACCACATAGTTTCCTATGTTGTTGTAGAGGACGAAACCGCTCTGTCTGTGGGGGTATGAATCATCCCAGAAGTACCCCCAAACTGCACCGACAGGTACAAAACCATTTGGCAAAATTAGTGGAGAGTTAATAACATTGGTAAGGCCATTTCCAGACGAGTTTTTGCCCAGTATCCAAACCCTTTTCTGGAGTGCCCCTCCAGATCCCCCTGAAGAAAGACCATCCCCGCACCACAGAATTCGCATTTCTGCACTGCCAATAATTCCGGTATTCACACTGTCAGAAAGACTTGATGAGCTGTAGTTATCTTCCCCAACACAAAAGAACATCGTTGAAGCAGTTTCATTGAGATCAGGAGGGTTAACAGTTGTTAAAACAGATCCATTATGAATCACTACTTCAGCTTGCTCAATCTGCTCACCCGTGTGATACATGACAACAGCAGCATTCTGATTGTGCTCTGATAATATTCTGACTCCAACATCAGATGCGCGATAATCACTAGATGCTACTTCAAAAGGCTATGAAATCCCTGGTTGAGAGCTGAATACCTCGTTGAACCCAGGGATCCCCATCTGTTCTTCTCCGGTAACCTCATAAACTTTAAAAGTTGAACTGTTAGAAGATGCATCATGAGTAAGGCTCCAGAGCTCATCCCTGTTGTTATAGGCATAGTAATGATTACTGGAAACATCAGTAGGAATCAAGTCTGTTGCTCCCCAAACATCTGCTTCTGGTATTGAGGCATTGCAGCTTTCTGAAAAGGTTCTGGCCGGATACCAGTCTAACATTGGAAAATCAAGACGGCTGCATAGCTGATAGATTGTTGAGCTGGTACCGGTATGAGGATCATCCAATGATGGCACATAAGTCGCTGGCATTGCCATAAAAGAGCTCAATGGCAGCCCATGGGCGTTGGACCAAGTATGATAAGAAGCAAGAGTAGCTACAATTTCAGCTTTGTCATTTGGATCAGTGGCCGCGTCATACACTCCATCAGGCTCATTAAAACCATGGATTCCAACTACGGGGCATAATCAAACGGAAAATTGTTCGCCAGATAATCATCTATATGGGTTCTCATACTATCATTGTAATCTCCACTATTCAGTATGTGACCGAACCCGCCAGGAATGATGTTCAAACCCAAGCGCCGAATAATGTTCGCTCTTCCAGCAAAGTATACATGCTGATTAATTCTAACATCCGCAGCAAGTGATTCCCTGATAATAACGGAATTCACACCTGAATTTTTCGCTTGCAATAAAATCCCTGAGATCTGATCATCAGCGAATTCAAATGTTCTTGGATACTCCAAGTTTCTGTAGTAACGGGCATAATCCAGGTAATTCATCCAGGCACCACGAATATCCCATACAACTGGAAAGAAAGTATCTCCATCAATAGTGTATTCGTAATCGTTACCATGTGTCAGGTACATGTTTTTAGCACTTGCAGTAAAGGGAAGTATAAGCACGGCAACTAGAAGCAATCCTAGTTTATAGTAAAGCTTTGAGAATGATTTCAATTCAACCCCTCCGAAGAAGAGTATCCATTTGACAGCAGGATAGCTTATGCAATTGTTATCAGCATTGTCTTCTAATTCTGTCCCAGGATACTCAGTTGGTATATCTGAAAAAGAATTAGTCTCTGATTATCGTAAACTGCTCTGTAAAGGCCTGTTCACCAGCCTGCATTCTGCAGAAGTAGTTGCCCGGTTGAAGCATATCCAGCTGCACTACGGTGTGACCAGCGGGATACTCAGAATCTGCAACTTCACTGACTATGCGCCCGGCAGCATCGAAAATACTGAGTGAAACAGTTGCCTCTGAAGGTAGGTTTACTCCAAGCTGAACATTACTCGCAGAAGGGTTCTCAAGAACACAAAGTGAAACTTCCTCAAAGCTCTCAGAACCTTCAATACCAGTACTTGTCCAAGTAAGCACAACATTGTCTAGAACCGGTGTTATTATTGGATCTGTTGTTGAAAGCGTAGCTCTGTACTGCAGGTAACTGTCATTAGCTGTCAAATAGGGAGCAATGCTACCCGGAGAAGAAATTACTGCTGACCAGTCTCCCATATCTTCAGGATCATCTGAAGTGCGTACCTCAAATGAAACTGATGTTCCATCTGGTGTTGTTGCGTTCCAGTCAATGCTACCCCAGTCAACATCATACACATAGAGAATAGATGACTCAAGCTGAGCGACGCCTGTTGAATAGCCCGAGTTGAGATTCCACCAGACTGCCTTGTTAAGAGTGGGATGGGAATAATCTCTGTAAAAGGATACAACATCACACTTACCGTCTTGATTTACATCTGTAGCGAAAGAAAATGATCCTGAACCTTCTTCTGACAATACCTGATGATATACCCAATCATTATTGAGGGGATCAACATTCTCCCACCATGAAAACGATAACTCCTCCGGTATTGAATAGCCCATTCGAGCTATTACATCCAAATCACCGTCAGCATCGACATCTCCGGGCATAGCAGGATTCGCATAACCTGCGATTATTGCAATTTCATGAACGACCCAATTACCCTCAGTCATTGTATTTCTAAACCAAAGAACCTCAGTAGGATTAGAAAAGGTACTGGTAACCAAATCGAGAAAATTATCTCCATCAATGTCTGCAAAAAAGACTTCAAATAAACTCTCTTCAGACGCATACTCTATCCCATGATATTCCCATGAATCTGAACCCAGATTCTCAAACAGGTAAATTTCACTGGAGCAAGATCCGCAGACAACATCGAAATCTCCGTCATTATCGAAATCAGCAACATCAATTGATGTTATCTCAGCCTCAACTGTGTACTGTGAAATAGAATGCTTTAACCAGCTTTGCCCATTATTCTGATTCTCCCACCAGGCAAGATTCTTGTCGTTATACATTCCTACAAGGTCAATATCTCCATCATCGTCAAAATCTAATGAGTAAACAAATACAGGATCATTCTCTGAATCAATCTCGTGTACTTCCCATTGGGTACCAAGGGTATTTAACCGCTCATACCAGAAGAATCCCTCAGAAGCGTAATACCCCACTGAAGCAAAAACATCATAGTCACCGTCACCATCGATATCCCCTGTGCAAATGTCTTCAATATCTTGAGTATCTGCAAAATCTCGCGGTCCCCAAGAGGGGCCACTGGGAATATTACGATACCATATTGTATTCCCTTCTCCATCTGTTACAAAAACATCGGGATATTCATCATTGTCCAGATTGCACGGTTTTGCCCACAGAAGATCATCAACTTGCTTTATCTGGTTATAAGAAGCCATTTGATCGAGGAACAGATTCCCAGGATCGTCAGACCAGTTAATTGAATTCGAGGAGTGGAACCCATTGCTCCAATCTAAAACTGACCCCTCTTCGCCGGGACCTCCAGACCAGTCCTCCTGCACTCCGTTTTCACAGAATGCGATTGTACTAATTAGCAACAGCACAGACAGATATCTCATTAATACCCCCCCCCTATATGGTTTATTTTGCATGAAAGCCACCAATCACACCCTAGAAACAATAGCATCTTCATCAAGTTAATATATCTTCGCAGCACTTTTGTTCCAAATAGATTTTTTCATATAATTGTAGAGAAGAAGTAAATAGTAGACACCAACACCTATATCAAATCCCCTACTTGGCACCAGTCTTGTTGCAGAAGATCGAGAGCACGTAGGGTTGGGAATTGCTGACTATTATCAGATCAATAGTATAGCTCTTTAGAGAGCCAAATGAGGTGGCCTGGGTTAACATTCTGAGCCACTTAAAAAGCAAACTACCCTTTCGGAGGCGATGGTTCAGCCTCTATATTTTGCTTCGCAACATCCTCTCAGTCCCTAAACGTCTCCCCCAATGGTCACCCATCTCCTCTACTTCCCTGATCAGTTCTTCCGGGAGTTTCAGCAAATTCAGACCTCATGTTATGTTGAGCTTAACATAACATGAGGTCTGAGATTGATTGGGGTGACTGTGGTCATGTCATTGTTGGTGGAGTTCGCCACAAACTGAATTTGTTTATGCTTGTTCTTGGCTACTCAC
>JAOZUR010000110.1 GCA_029938555.1 Candidatus Sabulitectum sp.
GCTATGAGCACTTGAGCGAAATCAGCATAAATACGCCAATCTCTATTCATGTTAGTATTTGACAGATTGTTGAGAGACACATTTCCTATACTCTTTTTCAAGTTGATGCCAATCAGGATTTTTACTAACTAAACAAGATTCCTGAATTTTTAGCCTGGTATTGTCAATTGGAAAACTTGATTCCATACCATCTAGAATGTAGCTGATTTCATCTTCAGTGGCTACTATTTTGTAGTAACGACATTCAGCACAACCTTCGCCGCAAGAAGTTCTTGATATTTCCTTTGCAATGCTAGAGTTTTCAAAGAATGTATCAATAAGCCTATGGAGAAAGATAACTCTTTGTTCTCCCTTGGGAATCTTCTGTAGTAAAGTAGCTATCTCTTTTAAGACTTGCGATTCTTTAATAGTTTTGTAAATGTCCAATAATGCTCCAATCTCAATCTAAGGCGGCTGGCGGTACAAGGGGCATACTGTCGTTGTTGCCCGATAGAAGCGGAACAGATACCACCCTGTCCGCAGACTCCACAGTGGATTGTCGGTGAGCAATAACAAGGCATGTTCTGTTCTGTAAAAGATGAGAAACAGCCTCCTGTATCTTGGACTCGCTTTTACTGTCAAGCGCACTGGTAGCCTCATCAAGCACAACTATTGGCGGATCTTTCAGAAACACTCTAGCCAGTGCGATTCTTTGAATCTGCCCTCCGGATAAACTACTGCCACGTTCCCCCACTAAAGTATCGTAACCATCAGGCAAAGTTGTGATGAAATTATGGGCATGGGCCGCTCTTGCCGCTATTTTTACTTCATCCATTGATGCTTCAGGACGACCAAGAAGAATATTCTCTGCCACAGAACAGTGGTAAAGGAACGGATCTTGAAAAACCACACCGATGTTTCTTCTGAGGGTTTCAAGAGTGAAGTCTTTTATTGAGTTTCCGTCAATAAGAATTTTACCGCTATCCGGATCGAAAAAACGGAGTAACAGAGATATAAGAGTGGTTTTGCCTGATCCGCTGTCACCAGACAGGGCAACTGTTTCACCTGCATGGATAACCTCATTGAAGTTCTTAAGAACAAGAGACTCTTCTGAGTATGAAAAACTGATGTTTTTGAATTCAACCTTACCCTTAACGCCGGTGAGTTCTGCCGCACCGGGAAGTTCTGTTACGGCAGGTTCTGTGTCAATTACACTGAATACCCTTTCAGCAGCACCCATGGCTTTAAGTATCTGGGTGGCGACTCCGGCGATGGAGCCAACTGGACCGAAAAGCATGCCAAAATAACTTATGAAGGCAATCAGTACACCAACATCCATTTTGCCCTGAATTACTTCCTTGCCTCCCAGCCAGATCACAAGAATAAGAGTGGTTGACGCCAGCAGGGAACCGGCATTCAGAACAAAGCCCTTTACGGTAAGGCGAATGCTTGAGTGCATGAGATCAGTCATGGAGCTCTTGAATTTCGCACTCTCCCTATTTTCCAAATTGAAAGTAGCAGATGTACGGAGACCTGAAAGCTGCTCTTGAAGCGTGGCTGTGAAGAATGCCCTCTTCTCTTGAACTTCAGCACTGGCTTTTTTTAACATGGTTCCAGCCAGGGTAATAATTACAGCAAACAAGGGAATGGACGGCACAGCCAGGAGCGTAAGTCGCGGGTTAATAGAAATCATCACTGCAAGTACCACGAAGAACCGGATTATCTCACTGATTGTACTTGACAGGGTTGAAGAATACAAGCTCTGCATTACTGGGATGTCGCTGGTAAACCCCGCCATCAGTTCTCCCACCCTTTTTCTGCCGGTAAAGGCCATTGAAAGCGTATTCAGTTTTTTGTACAGAGTCATCTTCAAGTCAATTGCAGCACTCTGTCCAACCCAGGAGAACAGAACTGACATTGCCATACCAATAAGGGAGCCAAGAACTACGGCCCCTAAATAGGCAAAGCAGATTTTAAGAAGAAGATCAGTATTGCCATCTATAAGAACCTTGTCTATAAGAAGCCTGCTCACCCAGGGTTGAACAAGGGCAAGGCCTGCTGCCAAAATTGTGAGAAAAAGGCCAAGGGCATGCCATTTGAGCCAGGGCTTTAGAAATGTCAGAGTGCGGAACAGCAGTCTGCGATCCTGCCAGAGTTTCCCCATGCTGGAAGTGGAATTGCTGTTTCTCAATTCAAATCTACTTTGTAGACTGCTTCTACTCGCATTCTGGTATTCAAGGAGAAAGAAGAACCGTAAAATAAGTAACACTACACTTTAGAATATAACTAAATTAATGTTGTGGCACTGCTTCCTCTTGTGTCTGATTTGAGAATATCCGATGTACAGCAAAGACAGTAATTGCAACCTTGATCTGAAATTCCAATATTGCAAAGTGTATATAATAAGGGTATGTTATATACAGCTGGTGGTGGTAACAGGGGTATGTTATAGTCAATTGTTAACGCAGGAGGTGATGAATGAAAAGGTTTGCCGAGGAAAATCTGACCCGCTGGTTGAAGATACCGCACAGAAAGCCACTGGTAATCCGTGGTGCAAGACAGGTAGGTAAATCAACTCTTGTCAGGCAATTTGCCAAAAAGAATAAACTAAATTTGCATGAAGTTAATCTTGAGCGTTACCCTTCTCTTGTTGCAGTGTTTAAAACAAATGACCCAGATAGAATTATTCAGGAGATAGAGTATATCTGTCGGAATGGTAGTATTCGCACAGATAAGGATCTTCTGTTTCTTGATGAGATTCAGGCAATACCTGAGGCTATTCAATCATTACGGTATTTTTATGAGGAACATCCCAATATTCCACTGATTGCAGCTGGTTCTCTTCTTGAGTTCACCCTTGCAAAACACAGTTTTTCCATGCCGGTTGGAAGAATACAGTATCTCTTTCTTTATCCCATGAGTTTTGAAGAAGTACTTGAGGCAATGTCTCAGGATGATCTTCTTTCTCTTCTGAGAACATATCAGATTGGTGACACTTTCCCTGGTACTGCGCATACCCGGCTTTTGGAGCTGCAGAGGAAGTTTTTTCTTACAGGTGGCATGCCTGAAGCTGTACAGCGATATATTGAATCAGATGAGGATTTCAGCCATGTGACTGATGTTCATTCCTCAATTACGGAGACATACAAAGACGACTTTGCAAAATATTCCAGAAGGTCAGCTCTGCAGATGATCCACAGGATATTTGAGTATGTGCCCCGTGGAATAGGTGAAAAGTTCAAGTATTTCAGGGTCAGCCCTGATTCACCGGCACGGGATGTCCGCACAGCACTTGAGTTGCTGGTGAAAGCCCAACTGATAGTGAAAGCATACCACACAGATGGGGCGGGATTGCCTTTGGGAGCCACAATTAATGAACGAGTGTTCAAACCATATTTTCTGGATTGCGGTTTAGTGAACTACATGTGCGGAATAACCAGAATATCGCTGGAAGAGCTGCAGACTGTTTCGTTTATAAATAAAGGAAAAATCGCCGAACAGTTTATTGCCCAGCATCTTTGCAGCATGGGTAGAGCATCCGGTTTCAAATCACTTACATACTGGCTGCGAGAAGGAAGAGGGGCAAATGCAGAGGTTGATTTCCTGATTCAGCTTGACCAGTCAATAGTACCGGTTGAAGTGAAGGCGGGAAAAAGCGGATCATTAAAATCCCTTCTTCAATTTGTTTCACAGAAGAAATGCACCAGGGCGGTGCGTTTCGATCTTAATCCTCCATCAATGCAGCGAATAAATCACGGGCTTTCTCAAGCCGGTGCAACCGTGCAGGTTGAATGTGATTTACTCTCGTTGCCGCTGTATATGATCGAACAGCTTCCAAGACTGTTTCGGCAGATTTAGTAACATCAAATCGAATATGCACTTAACAAAAGTATATAATTTGGGCAATGTTTTCCTGTGAGGAGGAAACATTATGAATCACATTGAACAATTTGTAGCAGATTCGTTGTTTCCGCCAATTAAAGAACTCAGACCTCGTTTTCTGGATATTAGTTCTGTTTCTGGTTTGACTTCAGTTATTATTGGAATGAGGCGAATGGGTAAAACTTTTCGATTGTTTCCGATTTCAATATTTAGCAGATCCTTAAGACTAAGAGAAGTTTACCCTAGAAATATTTATACCATTGATCCGGGATTATCTTTATCAGTCTCATCTGCTGGCGTCTCAAATTTTGGTTCAAGAGTCGAAAACTGTGTATTTTTGACTTTGCAAATAAGATTAAGAAGCGTTAAAATCCGCAGTAGAAATGATTTCTGCTGTAAATAAGAGGCTGAATTTCTTCTTAGTTATGGGTTAACCTCTTCAAGCAGCAACACTTCCCTAGAAGAACAGATAATTATCAGCTGGATCAATTTGCAGGTAATGCTGCGGCTTTGCTTGTATTGAAATAGTTGAGTTGTTGCTTTTTCTTTGGTCTTTTGAA
>JAOZUR010000111.1 GCA_029938555.1 Candidatus Sabulitectum sp.
TGGCAAAAAAGGTATTCCATTCTCTTACATTATCTGTATACAATATTGATGATTCAAGATCTCCCTCTAAAGGGGATTCTATAACATCCCACCAGACGACCGAACCATCGTTTTTTTAACCTCCAGTCCCCAAAACATCTGCATTCTTCCATAAGGTGATTGACCCAAATTGTGCCCCGGCAATGTGTCCAGACACCAAAAGATTTCACTCCAGTCATTAACAGGGCCCTGCACTCCCCGTCACCAGACCAGTCCGTCTGAGTCACCGTGCCAGCAAATACTAATGAAGCAAACAATACTGACACAAAAAAAAGAGCGCATAATATCCTCCAGAGTGCTGATGCATATCTACATTTAATTTGATAAGTCGACTACAACCTACATCAAAAATATTTGCAAGAGTAATATTCATAGAAATGATCTTAGATTAAGATTATAGGATTATCTGTAGAGAGTGTTCTACTTGGCACCCCGTAGTGGACGCTCTTAGAACAGTTTGCAAAAAATAACTGAATCGTTTTGGAAACAGAATTCAGTTGAAAATAGTTTTCAGTCTACCCCAGGAGTTGCGCTCTATAGGTACAAGGAAAGTGCATTCCTCATCAGAAGTCCAAGGTTCCCAGATAAAGAACTGTTCGTCATCGGTAACGAAAGAGCGAGTTTCGCCGGTAAAATTTGAACCAGAATCAACAAGATTGGATGGCCAACCACCAGTAGACAATTCTGTGTTTACTATTATCCAGAAGCAATAGTCTACCATTGGACTTGACGAGAAGCTGTGCATAACAGGTGCATAGTGGGAGGCTACCAAAAGATTTGATTCCAACTGGCTTGTCGGATGGTCTATATCTCCTTCCCAAAGTTCTAGATAAAAGTCGCTTGTATCCCAAGGATATTCAATGTGGTGGTAAAACCATAACTCTGCTCCCTCAATCGTGCATCCAAGACATGTTGTTGTGAAATCAAATGTAGAAAACCAAGTTGCCCTGTATCGACCGCTCCAGGATAGCCAGAAAGGGTTTCCATCGTGATAAGTAAGCTCATCTGGTGGTGGGGGAACAGGAGGCCAGCAGGCAAGAGCTACATCTGCCGTGATCAGGAGATCGCAATCAGAGTTGAAGGATAGATTAGGTGGCTCTACCAACAGAACAGATAAAACACCAATGAGGTAAAACATTGCAATTGATCACCTCCTTTCTATAAGGATACTAGCCTTTATACAGCTTTTTGTCAATTGCATTCATTTTCAAAGAAAGGTACACAGCTGTGACACTCATTGAATTCAAAATGAAAAGTTCTAGAATCCGATTTGGGCACCCCTAATGTTTCAAGTTGGAACGAATTTCTCACATGGGCCAAGAACCTCGCTGACCTGGGAAAAGCTGATGCAGCATGATTCAGGGACACAACTTCAGCCAATTAGCAGGTCCGTTGCCAGTGAAAAGAAATGCCTTTGAGAAGTAGAACAAGAGATATCACGATTGTTCCTTTTATGTTAATAGATGTCTTCTTCTATACATAATTTAGTACTTTGTTCCTGTTGCTATGGTGATATGAAATATAAAGGCAGGCATTCTGGAGAATGAGCTTGTGAATTCTGAGTGGAATTCCAAGTTTCTTTTCAGTAGCTCTTGTAGATTATTTTCGAACTGCGCCGGTATAAGTTACAGCAAGTGCTGGAAAAAATTGCTTGCACCCCGTAGTGGATACTTTCGGAACTGAAGAATCACGGATTAGGAATCTGTAAGCCTGCTCTTGGACTTAGAGTAGACTTTGCCCTTTCACGCTTCCCAACTGCAATTTCCATTACAGTGACTTCGGAGTCGTTCACTTCATAGACAAGGCGGTATCCAGAGGATCTCAGTTTGATTTTGTATACATCAGAAAAGCCGTACAATTTGCTGGCAGGAATCCTGGGATTCTCCAGCCTTTCCTTGAGCTTCTTACGTAACTGTTCCTTTAGTGGTTCAGCAAGTTTCTTCCACTCCCGAAGAGCACTTGGTATGAATTTAAGCCTAAACACTGTCGATATCTACTTCGACAGCGTTGCCCCTCTCATTCTTCCTATCACGAACAACTCTGGCGAGTTCAGCATCCTCAAGCCTGTTGAGAAGCATTTCGTAGGTTTCGGCTGGAACAAGGTAAGCTGTTGGCGTGTTATGATTCAAAATGGTGATAGCCTCACCATCAGCTTCTTTAAGAAGTGCTGTTGGATTCTTCTTCAATTCCGAGATGCTTGCTGTATAACTCGATAACACATGCTCCATATCAACCTCCATAATATGATCTATTTTCTGACCTTAATATCAATCTTTATTAAGATCTCTGTCAAGACGAGTATTTCATCTCATTAGCCAGAGCAACGATTAGAGGTAAATGAACAGAATCACTTGTGGAAACTCTTAGAACTGATATGATGTAGTGTTCTAAGATTCGCTTTAGATGCCTCGTTGCGGATCTTTTTAGAACTCTTCCAAGGCACTCTGGAATATTGTTGGGCATACTTCCGAAATTCAGTGCATCATTAATCCCAGTTCGAAAATGACATAGGGTTCAGGTTCAAACTCCCAGTCTGCATCTTCACCGTTTTCCACTTGCATCCCTGCACCCAAACTGGGTTCCAGATCCAACTGAACCCCGGATTCTCTCAGATTCCATTTCCATCCAAACTTAAAACCGGTGTAAATGGATTCAATGATTTCTCCATTAGTTGACCATTTCAGTTCAGTTCCGCTAATTCCCGAGACGAAATAGCAATAAGATTCTCTGCTTTTATATCTTCTCAACTCAGCTTCAACTCCGCATCCCCACATAGTGGAATCGAAATACGTATCTGAAAAGAGAAAAGGTCCTCCAGAGAAGAGGATGGAGAAATGAGGATGCTTGTCAAGCTCGTTCTCATACATATACGACAGCGTGAGGGTTTCAATAACAGAGCCATCAAAATATGAAATCTGCTCCGGGATAACGGAGTCTGTAACTGCATATCCGTTCGAAAGCAACAAAATTAGTAATTGTAACATCTGTCTCCGATCGTGACCTCTCGGCAAATTGACTATTCGTTCTATACTACTGTTCGACTTATCGATGGAGAACCAGAATGACCGCCAAAATTTTAATTCATTCCTCGCATTTGACCACATAAGAATGCTCTCTGACTCGGTGGCTTCCCTCTTCTGGCACCCCATAGTGGACACTCTTAGAACTAGGATTAATATCTGAGTTTACTAGTGAAAGCATTCCAGTCAATAAATCTAGAACAGTGTTTTCAGAGTACCCCAGGATAGGGTGGGAAAATCCAGTGAATAAGAGCTGGATTGCTCAACTGTCCATGGTTCCCAAATAATGAAGTCATCAGAAACAAAAGAGTGAGATAAACTGGAGGAAGGAGTTGCATCGCAAATGAGCGACGGCCATCCGCCCACTGATTGTGTAAAATCCAGAACCGTCCAGAAGCAGTAGTCAACATAAAAAAGATTCTCAGTCTGGTAGCTTACAGGTGAATAATGCTGTGCCGTACAGTATTGGCTTTCAAACAAGCTCACTGGACATAAAATATCACCAGTCCATATTTCGCATGAGAATGAACTTGTATCCCAGGGGTAGTTTGAGTCATGAAAAAACCACATCTCAATAGAAGTAAGGTAGTAGTTAATCGGTGGCT
Organism: Candidatus Sabulitectum sp.; assembly: GCA_029938555.1. Taxonomy (GTDB): domain Bacteria; phylum Fermentibacterota; class Fermentibacteria; order Fermentibacterales; family JCC-6; genus Sabulitectum. The sequence continues at coordinate 3,665 of JAOZUR010000111.1, forward strand.
CCATCACAAAATCGCATGGATCAAACCATACTGCCCTGTAATTGCCGGACCACGTAAGCCAAGCTGGAGTCCCATCATCATAAACCATGGGAAGCGGGGCAGGTGGTGGTACAGCAGATTTCCGCATTTCTGCTCTCAAAAAGAAATCCCCATCAGAAGCGAAGCTGAGGTTAAAAAAACAAGCAACAACCAAGGCATAACGGACAACGGTTTTCATGGGCTGCTCCTCCCACCTGATATTATTAATTGAAACTAATGCATATTCACATCAAACGCAATTGAACTAAATAACTGGTACCCTGTAGAGGATGCTATTCGAACTTATTGTGGAAGGAATTTTACTGGTTTAATGAGTTCTAAGATTCGCTTTGGTACCCCATAGTGGATACGTTTCGAACTGTACTGGCATAAGTTACAGTTTGCACCCCGTAGTGGATGCTTTTGAACTGCGAATCAGATAGGAAACTGATGTTTATGCGTAAGCTAAGCGGCCTTTGGGTTCAGGAATAGAACGTCCAAGTTCCCGAGCAGTTTCAATCCACTCCTGGATAATCTGTTCAGCACTGGATAATGCCTGTTGGTAAGTTTCACCATCTGCCATACAACCAGGAAGTTCGGGGACCTCAGCTATGTATGCCTGATCCTTCTTACTCCAGAAAATGATGATTTCGTATCTAGTATCCATATCTACTCTCCAATGCGAAGGTCATACTTGAGAATCATATTCCTAACCTGCTTAACCTG
>JAOZUR010000112.1 GCA_029938555.1 Candidatus Sabulitectum sp.
GTTATTTTGTATTTGTTGATTTCTAGCGCGGGTAGTTGCGCGAAAGCACAACCCCCGCCAGTTTTTTATGAAATAAAAAACTGGCGGGAACGTGTGGGAATCGAACCCACCCAGGATGGTTCTAGCACCCGACGTCGGATTTGAAGTCCGAGAGAAACACCAGTTCCCTTCCGCTCCCGCTGATACCCTAAAGATTGCGAATTTTTAGGAATTGTCAAGCGTTCTTTTTTTGTGTATATCCCACATAGGAATAAATTTCTTAGAGGGGGATAATTTGGAGAACAGAACAGAAAAAATAGTTCAATTTGTTGCAGCAGCGTCAGATTATGACCTGCGTGTTCAAGAATTGACTAATAAAATACCAACTGGATTTGATGTTGTTGAATTATTTGTTGAAATAGATCGTAATGCTTTGGTTTCACCAGCTTATTGTCTGGCATTTTTTACAATTGTTAATATTTCTGATTATATAGATAAACTTACTGATTACACTTACGACCAATTGGTATCACTGACTGAACCAGTGTGTCCAGATCTGGTAACTGTCTGGAATACAGTTAGTGCTCTAAAAGAAGATCATAGATCAAATTTTTTGTCTCGGTGTTCTCTTCTTTTGGAATCAGCCTGTCTTGCATGGCAGGATGTTAAGGAAGCTGGTCGAGCTTCAGGTTCTCTTTCTGGGGCATCAATACTTGTTAAATTGTGTAATGATGATGATACTGGAACTCAGATTCTTCGTACAGAATCAGGTTCATGGCCTTCAGGGGTCTGGAAAAAAATGAAGGAAGTTCTTGAGGAACTTGATTTCACAAGAGAAAAAGATAAAAGTTGGAAATATCATATTGATATAGATAGCAGGTCCAGGCTGGTATCAGGAACTAACATAAAGGCATATGTAAAAACAGGATCAACCACTTTATCTCCTTTAGCTCTCGCCAGATTATCACAGAATTTTGTAACAAGATTTAGCCTTCTTCTTCGTACAATAAGCATGTATCCTGCTGATCATCCATCTATAGCACCGGCTCTTGAATCGTTTGTTGAGTTGTTAGGAACATTTTCTAGTAGTGAGGGTGGAATGGTTGCTCTAACCATTCTTGGCGGAGAACTAATGTTGAATAACGTGAAGATTAAATCAAAAACTAAATCAGGGCAGAATTTTTTGGTTCACCTTTCTGACCGGAGAATCAACAGCATTTCTTTTCAGATTGGATTAGATGCTGAAGCTCTTTTTGCATTTATTGAATTGCTTAATCGTAAACCAGCTCAAATCAGAGAACGAGGTGGTTTAGGTGAAATGTGTAGAGCCAGAGGAGTTGAAAATATATCTGTAGATGAATTCAGATATGCTCTGGTTGCTAAGGACGGGAAACTTGTCTCTGAAGTGGTTTCTGGTACGGTAGATAGTGCTCTTGAAGATCTTGTATTTAGAGAACTTATTGACAGGCTTCAAAAGGGAGACTCAATTCAGGACATTCCCACTCAGCAGCTTGGAGAGGCTCTTTCTCGAATACTTGAGGAAGCATCTTCCGGCTCCGGTAAATATAGATCTATGCTTGCAGACTTTGTAGCTACCCTTGATCCAACAATCCTTGAAAAGGGGTTAGTTGTTAGCAGAGAGCTTCAGAAGACCCTGGCATGGAGTGCCCTTAGAAAAATTATTGATAAAAATTTAGAAGATTTAGATAGCAATAATCAGGATCGAGTGCTGGATGCTTTAGACAAACTGAATCAGTTGGCCTGCATAGGCGCTGAACGGGGAAAAGTTCATACTGTGATGCATGTTACTGATAATGTTCATGGTCTTATTCTTCAAGGTGATTTATTGCCAGATGTGCTTTTCGCTTCAATTATCCTTCTTGGTTCAGTATGCGAAAGATTAATTTCTACAGGAAGACTGTCATCTGCCTCAGAACTTGCTTCTATAATATCTGATTGTAAGTTGGTTCCAGTAACTTCTCCTGCCCATGCCAGCGCTCTGCGAAGGGGGCTTTCTGAGGCTTTTAGAAGAATTGATACCCCAGAAGCTGCTGATGTTATTTTGCAGACATTTATGGAATCAGATGAAAGTAGATACCAAGCAGCTGAAAAAATAACTGTTCTGGTCATGTTTCGGAATCTTGGAATGCGTCTTGTTGATCTTTTTCTTGAGCGTAAGCGTGATATTAGAGCTCGTGTATACTCTGTGTTAAGAAGATTTGGCTCCGGTTATCTTTTAATGTTTCATACCCGAATTGATGAGCTTGAGCGTGGAGGCCTTTCAGTTAGAGATAGTGAAACAGGAAGGTTTATAGCACAGGACTGGTATATAATGAGAAACCTTGTTTCTCTTCTTGGCGACTTAAAATCGGAAAAGTCGATTCCTGTTCTTGAAGGGCTTTGTGATGATGTGGACGATAGGGTTAGGAAACAAGCTTTAATTTCCCTAATGAAAATTTCACCGGAAAAAGCACAATCGTTTGCGGCAAACATGATTGGAGACCCATCCTCTGATGTGATAACAGTCTCTATTGATATTCTTGCAAAATCAAAAGTTCCATATCGCGGTCTTATTCCTGCAATGCTTAGACTTATGCATAGCATGCCAGCCGCAAGAAGAACACTCATGCGTTTCTTTGCAAAAGTTACTGATGATGAGGCTGTTCAAAGACATTTCCGCGCTAATTTTGCTCAGACCCGTGGAATACCTATGGGGAATCTTGATTTAATGAATGATGGTTTGGTAATATTGATTAGATCAGGAAAAACAGAAGATATTGCTGCATTGAAAACATTTTTGGAAAAAAATTCCGGAGGAAAACTTAGAAGAGCTTCTGTTCCGGATGAAATACTTGTGACAATTTCTGCAGCAATTGATATGATAAGGTCATCTTTTAGTAACAGTACTGTACATTAGCTCCGAAAGAAGTGCTATATATGTTTTAAAGCGACCAGAGTAATTATTTGCTCTGGTCGCTTTAAATTATTAACGCTTTTTTAACTCAGTCTGCCTTATTCCCACCAGTGAACAAGTCCCGGTTCAACAACCCTACCGTACTTAGGATGAGCAGGTAAAACCCTTACGGTAAATCCGAATCTTCCTGCTTCTGTGCATGGAATTGAGCCGTTAAAGAAAAGTACACCGTTTTCCTCATAATTGAATTTGAGAATTGTAGATGTTCGCCCTGATAACCAGTCATCTCCTGAAGCTTCCCCAAACTGAGCTTCAACGGAAAGGTCGTCAGCACTTAAACCAGGAGCTTTTAGTCTGGCTGTAATCTGAATGTTATCACCAACAGTGAGTGTTTCCCCTGTTTCTTCAGGGTCAACGCCGTTTATAGTGATTCCCTGCCATTTTTCCCTTACAGCCTCTTTCCAGTTTGCAAGCTCTTTGGCACCTTCCATGTTGTTTGCACCGAGAGATTTTGAGAAATTAAGAGCAGGTATATAATAGTTGTTAGTGTATTCTGCAGCCATTCTGTTTGTATTGAAATCAGAAAGAGCCATGTACATTGACTGTTTCATCATTGCAGTCCAGCCGGTAGGTATGCCACCACTACCTCTTTCATGGAACAAAGGAGCTATCATGTTTTCTAGAAGATCGTACAGGGCTTTAGCTTCAATTCTGTCTTGCAGATCTTGATCTTCGTAAGTTTCTCCATTGCCTATTGCCCATCCACGGTCAGCCCTGTAACCTTCAGCCCACCATCCATCAAGAACGCTGCAGTGGGGGATGCCGTTCATGGCTGCTTTCATTCCACTTGTTCCGCTGGCTTCCATTGGAATTCGGGGAGTATTCAGCCAGATATCAACACCGTGAACCATGTGTCTGGCCATATCCATGTTGTAATCTGACAGGTAAACCAGCTTTCCATATAGATCTTTGCTTAGAGATGCGTGGAAGATTTCTCGAATAAGATCTTTTCCGCCATTGTCATGAGGATGCGCTTTGCCTGCAAAAATAACCTGTATTGGCCGATTGGTATTGTTCAGAATGGATGTTAACCTATCCAGATCACTAAGAAGAAGTGATGCTCTTTTGTAAGTGGCAAATCTTCTTGCAAATCCAATTGTTAGAGCATCTGGGTTTAGAACAGCCATGTTCTGATAGGGAAGACCGCGAATACCCATACTTTCCAGTTGATCTGCCCATTTTTTCCTTGCGTAACCCACAAGGCGAGCACGAAGTCTTTCGTGAGCTCTCCATATTTCGGAATCGGGAATTCTAGCAATTTTCTTCCAGAAATTTTCATCACCAGGATTTTTAGGGGAAGTATCGCCAACGTATCTTTGAAGGAGTCTTCTCATCTCGCCAGAAACCCATGTATCCTCATGTACGCCGTTTGTTACATGACCTACTGGTATTTCGCTTTCT
>JAOZUR010000066.1 GCA_029938555.1 Candidatus Sabulitectum sp.
AAGCAAAAAAACTTGTATCAAGAACTCAAAAGCTTCTTGATACTTTCGCAGCTGATATTGATAACGATCATTACCGAAGGGTTATACTTGAATCTATTATACCTTTACAGTTCATGGATTTAAAAAAACGATTAAATGACACAGACAAATCGAAGCTTCTTAGTACTTTCTAAGTTACCAAAGTACTCCCTTGTTTTTTCTTACATTTCAAAGTAGTCTATGTGTAAATACACAAAGGTTGGATTTATGCCAAACATGATAGCTTTCAGAGAACTGCAAAAAGAAACTAAGCAACTTTCCACCGATGAGAACCTTGCAGAAGATCTATACTTAAGCCTGTTTGACAAGAGCCACTCAGTAATGTTACTGATAGACCCGAATACAGGGGATATTGTTGCAGCAAACGCAGCTGCATGCCAATACTATCAATACTCAATCCAACAAATTACTAAAATGAAGATATTGCAAATTAATACTCTATCCAGTGCAGAAGTCTTCAGTGAAATGCAAAAAGCAAGAATTGAAAATAGAAATTACTTCAACTTCAAACACAAACTTGCAAATGGTGAAATTCGTCATGTTGAAGTATACAGTAGTCCAATTTCTCTTTCAAACCAGCAATTCTTGTATTCAATAATCCATGACATTTCTGAAAGAAAAGAAAATGAGCGTAAACGGTTAGAACTTGTTTCACAGCTTGAAGAGGCTTTAGACAAAGTTAAGTTACTAACAGGTCTTCTTCCTATATGCGCACGCTGCAAAAAGATTCGCAAAAAAGACGGTGAATGGAATCAGATTGAAGTTTACATAAGAGAGCATTCTGAAGCTGACTTCAGCCATGGTCTTTGTCCTGATTGTGCACAAAGAATACTGTTAGAATTTGAATAGAATTGCAGTAATATTCGTATGAATCTTATCTCTCAAGAAATCAATTGCTCAATTTTATTCTTTGACGCTGAAATCAATCCTGAAGACAAAAAAATTCTGGACCTTGGAGTTGTCTCTGCTGACGGATTAAATCTTCCTTCTAAATCAATTGCTGAGTTTACTAAATTGGTAGAAAAACATGATTTTGTCTGTGGCCACAACATAATTAGCCATGACATGAAGTATTTGCCTAGCTGTTTCCCTGTTAACAAGATAGAGGAATTTCAGCCCATTGATACACTTTTTCTTTCCCCTCTGCTTTTTCCTGATAAACCCTATCACCACTTGCTGAAATCAGAAAAGTTTTTCCCAAAAGACATGAATAACCCGATTTCTGATTCCCAAAAAGCCCGGGATTTGTTCTTTGATGAAGTGTCTGCATTTCAAAAGCTTCCCAAAACTCTGCAGCAGATTTATTATAATCTGTTAAAGAATCAAATTGAATTCAAGTTTTTTTTCAAATATCTAGTTTTTGACATCGGTGATGCCCCCCAAATCCATACACTAATTCACACTCTTTTTTTAGGTAAAATCTGTAATAACGCACTCTTAACCAAGTGGGCACAAAAATACCCTGTTGAATTGGCTTACTGCCTAGCACTTATTTACGGTTCTGATCCATATTCAATCACACCGAAGTGGGTATTAAAAACTTACCCTAAAGTAGAAAGCATAATACAACAGTTATGTAATACACCCTGCTTCAGTCGCTGTTCTTATTGTAATATGTCTCTGAATGCCAGGGGTGGATTAAAGAAATTCTTTGGGTTTGACTCCTTTCGCAGTTTTGATGGTTTACCGTTACAAGAGGAAGTTGTAAATGCTGCCCTTAACAATAAATCTTTGCTTGCTGTATTTCCCACAGGCGGAGGCAAATCGCTTGCTTTCCAAGTTCCTGCCTTGTTAGCCGGTGAGACTTCAAGAGGGTTAACTGTAATAATATCACCACTGCAATCACTCATGAAAGATCAGGTAGACAATCTTGAGAAAATAGGCATCACAGAATCGGTGACTATCAACGGTCTTCTTGACCCTGTGGAAAGGGGAAAATCATTCCAGCGGGTGGAAAATGGGTCTGCACACATTCTTTACATTTCTCCTGAATCTCTTCGATCAAAAACGATACTGAATTTATTGTTAGGGCGTAACATCATTCGTTTTGTTATTGATGAAGCCCACTGTTTTTCTGCATGGGGTCAAGATTTCAGAGTTGATTACTTATACATTGGTAAATTCATCAAACAACTACAGGAGAAAAAGAATTTACCTCTTCCAATTCCCGTTTCCTGCTTTACTGCAACAGCAAAACTTCAGGTTGTTATTGATATCAAAAAGTATTTCAAAGAAACTCTTTCTCTTGAGCTAAGCGTTTACAAAGCAAAAAGCTCCAGACCCAATTTGCATTATGAAGTTTTAAACGGTGCAGATGATGAAGCAAAATACCAGAAAACAAGGGATCTAGTTCAAGACCATGATTGCCCTACTATTATTTATGTCTCCACAAGAAATAGAGCTCGCCTGCTTGCTGAACGACTAGCTGGAGATGGCTTTGCAGCAAGACCGTACCATGGCAAAATGGAAACCGGCGAAAAGATAAAAAATCAGAATGCTTTTGTTTCTGGTGAAATACAAATAATGGTAGCCACATCTGCTTTTGGAATGGGGGTGGATAAAAAAGACATCAAAATGATTATTCATCATGAAATTTCAAATTCACTGGAAAATTATGTGCAAGAGGCCGGCAGAGCTGGTAGGGATGAAAACATTCATGCTGAATGTTTTGTACTGTTTAATGAAGATGATTTAAACTGGCACTTCAACTCTCTCAACCGAAGCAAGTTGTCTATAAGTGAAATTAGTCAGATCTGGAATGCAATTAAGAGCATTACAAAATTTCGCTCAAATGTTTCAAGATCAGCACTTGAGATAGCCAGAAAAGCAGGCTGGGATGATGAAATTGCTGATATCGAAACAAGGGTAAAAACAGCAATAGCAGCTTTAGAACACTCTGGTTACCTGAAAAGAGAACACAACAATCCAAGGATTTTCGCCAACAGCATCCTTTCCGAGAACGCCATTCAGGCCGTTAAGACCATCAATAATTCAACAATATTCAGTGAACCACAGAAACAGAATGCAATCAGAATAATAAAAAAACTACTTTCTCAGAAAAGTACAAAACACCAAAATAATGAAACTCCTGAGTCAAGAATAGACTACATTTCTTTTCAACTGGGAATTGAAAAAAGAGAAGTTATCAAGACAATTATGCTTCTTCGGGATGCTGGAATTCTGGCTGACACAAAAGACTTAAATGCATATATAAACTGTAACGAGACTGAAACTCACTCTCTTTCCATCTTAAAATACTATATTCAAATAGAGAAATTTCTCGTTAACAAAATGCCTGAAATAAATGATTGTCCCGCTTCAATAAATCTAAAAGAGTTAAATGAAGCCGGGCTGACTATCAATATCTCAAAAATAACACCTAAAAAAATTACAATTATTATTAACTTATGGGTTATCAGTAAATGGATAACTCGTAGTAGACCTAAAAACTCGAAAAATCATATCTTTGTTACCAGTAACCTTTCCATAAATACTATCAAAAAAAGACTAATACGAAAACATTTACTATCTGAATCTATACTGAAATACCTTTTCAAAAAAGCAAAATTAACTTCTAAAGACCCACAATCCAACAGTACACTTGTTGAATTCTCCATACATGAGCTTAAGGAATTTTGTACTAGTTTGTACCTGTCACTATTTAAGATTGAAGCAGATATAGATGATATTGAAGAAAGCCTTTTCTTCCTGTCAAGAATTGAAGCAATTAACATTCAAGGATCTTTTTTGGTTATCTACAATGGACTTACCATACAACGGCTTGAGTTAAACAATCATATTCGTTACAAAAAAGATGACTACAGCCACCTTGAACAATACTATGAAAACAAAAAAGAACAGATTCATATAGTTGGAAAGTATGCCAGCAAACTACTTGAAGATTATGAAGATGCCCTTCAATTTGTTGAGGATTATTTCCAGATGGAGTACAGCCTTTTTTTAAAAAAACACTTTCCCGGGAAAGAATCTGACGAAATCAAAAACAACCTCACCCCTAAAAAGTTTAAACAGCTGTTCGGGGAATTATCACCAAGGCAACTTCAAATAATAAATGACAGCAAAAACAATAGAATACTTGTGGCAGCTGGGCCTGGTAGTGGCAAAACTAGGCTACTTGTTCACAAACTTGCTTCATTGCTGTTAATGGAAGATGTAAGAACGGAACAGTTACTCATGCTGACTTTTTCACGAGCCGCCGCCACAGAATTCAAAAAAAGATTAATTGATCTAATAGGCAAGGCTGCATATTTTGTGGATGTAAAAACATTCCACTCTTTCTGTTTTGATCTGCAGGGTTTAGTGGGCAATGTGAATAAATCAAAAAACATCATCCATGATACTGTGATCAGAATTGAAAGTGATGAAATTGAATCAAGTAAAATAACAAAGAGTGTTCTTGTTATAGATGAAGCGCAAGATATGAACCATGATGAATTTGCACTGGTGACAGCACTGCTGAAAAAAAATGAAAATATGCGTCTTATAACAGTGGGTGATGACGACCAGAATATCTTTGAATTTCGAGGTGCTTCTTCAAAATACTTTGAAAAACTAATCCAAGGGGAAAATTCTGCCAGATATGAACTTTTAACAAACTATAGAAGCAGAAATAATCTTGTGGAGTATTCAGGCAAGTTTATTCAACTAAGGAAGAGCAGGCTGAAGTCAGCACATGTTTCTTCATCATCAACGCAACATGGTATTGTTAGCGTAACTCAATATAAACACCCAAATCTTGTTAATCCCCTGGTAAATCAAATTGTTGAAAAAGCTTTGAGTGGCACAACAGCCGTCCTAACAACCACGAATAATCAAGCACTTCTACTTACCGGTGCCCTGCTCAATAAAGGGTTGCCGGCAAAATTGATTCAAACTTCCGATAATTTTAGACTTATTAATGTGGTGGAGATACGAGATTTTTTCAAAAATCTAACTCCAGATGTAAATACTGCTACAATTGATGAAAAAGACTGGTGTACTGCAGAAGAAACATTAAAAAATGAATACGGCGATAGCTCCAACTATGAACTGTGTTTAACACTTTTTAAAGATTTCAAAAAAACTAACCATGGAACAAGATATGTTACAGATTTAAAAATATTCATTAATGAGTCAAAACTTGAAGATTTCACATCTATTGCAGATAAATCCATTTGTGTTTCTACTATTCACAAAGCCAAAGGTAAAGAATTTAACAATGTATTCCTTATGCTGGAAGATTTCAACTTAAATAGCGATAGCAACATTCGAGAATTATATGTAGCCATGACCAGAGCCAAGGAAAATTTATTTATCCATTACAATGCAGATTACCTGAAACACATAAGTGTAGTTAACGGGTTCACATCTGCTCACAATATCATCGAAAACAAAACCCCTGATCACCTGCTGTATCGACTTACACACAAGGATGTCATTTTGAGTTACTTCCGCTTTGTTCAACACAGAATAAACCCTTTAAGAAGTGGAGACAGTCTTGGAATAAATAACGAAGGCCTTGTTAACAAAAAAAATGAACAGGTATTGAAATTTTCCAAAAGCTATCGACAAAGAATAGAAACTCTTGCAGCGAAAGGCCTTACACCCAAAAGGGCAAAAATTCTCTTTATGCTGCACTGGCAAGACAAAGAAAAAACCCAAAAAGAAGTTAAAATCATACTTCCGGAACTATTATTCACTTAACACTCTGTCAGCAATTATCACTGATGATCACAAAATACGCACCATAAAACCTTGAAACTTTTTCCAAATAATTCCCTATCTATTCAGCATGAAATACGATAGCGTTTGACATCAGGCATAGAATAGTTAAGAATAGCATATACATTATTAAAGTGAAGCGGAGTCATGTTGGATTCAATTGAAAATAATTTGCTTAACAAAACAAGCACAAGCCAGCAAATTGAAGACTTAAATAAACAAGCTTTTGCTTTTTCAAACACAGACCCAGCAAAAAGCAAAGAACTTGCCGAAAAAGCATTTGTATTATCCAACAAGAACAAACTTCCCAGAGGTCAAGCTAAATCATTACACTTAATAGGTTTGTATCATCTTAGAAGTGGTGACCTAAAAGCAGCAATTGAAAAAAGCCGGGCATCACTTGAGCTTTTCACAGAACTCAATGATGAAAACGGGATGAGCAGCACGCTGAATACCCTGGGAATTGCCTACAGAAATACCGGCAGCTTTGACAGAGGATTAGACTGTCTTATAAAGTCACTGAAAATTGAAACAGGCAAAAAAAACGATAAAAATCTCGTAAAACTATACGGCAACATTGGTAACATCCTAGACAACATGGGCAAACACTCCGAAGGGCTTCAATACTACAAAAAATGCCTCAGAATTGCGGGAAAACTTAAAGACAATAGTGCAACCGCTGATGCCTATTCGAACCTTGGTGCGTGTTACCATCACTTAGAAGAGTTTACAAAAAGCATAAATGCCCACAGAAAAGCACTTAAAATCAGAGAATCTCTTAAAAACAAGAGGGGTATTTCATTCTGTCTGAACAATCTAGGTCTAATCTATGAAAGTCAAGGAAAATACAAAAAAGCTTTAGAATACTATCTGAAGTCGTTGGACATAAAAACCAAACTCAAAATGAAACTGGAAACCGCCAGAACATGCAATACTGTTGGCAATCTGTACTCAATCCTAAAAGATCATGAAACCGCTACTAAATATTTGAGAAAAGGTGCTGTTCTTGCCAACAAAGTGAACTCCCCAGTGGCTCTGAGAGATAATCACATTTATCAGGCCAGCCACAACAAAGAACTAAAGAATTTTGAAAAAGCCCTGTATCATCATATTGAGTATCACAAGCTTGACAGGCAAATACTTAACTCTACACGAATCGCCAGCATGGAGGCTCAACTTGGCTTAATGAACAGCGAACTTTATGCTGCTAATGAAAAACTGGAACTGGCTAACAGCAAACTTAGCACTTTATCGGTAACAGATGGTTTAACAGGTCTTTTTAACCGTAGGCGCTTTGATGAATTTTTACATCAAGAGTGGAACAGATGCAAGAGAATCGAAGCTCCACTTTCACTACTAATGTTTGATTTAGACTTCTTTAAACTGTTCAATGATACTTATGGTCACCTTGAAGGTGATGACTGTCTTAAAAAAACCGCTAAATCAATACAAAACGCTGCCATGCGCACAACAGACCTTGCAGCCCGTTACGGTGGTGAAGAATTTGCAATAATTTTGTCTGATACTAATAGTCAAGGGGCAAAAGTAGTTGCCCGTGCCGCTAGAGCTGCAGTTGCAGCCCTGGCTATTCCACATACAAACTCAGCAATCTCTGATGTGGTTACAGTGAGTGTAGGCATTGCTTCTATGATTCCCAAAAAAGAAAACAACTCTGCTGAATTGATTGAGAAAGCAGACAAAGCCCTGTATTTTTCAAAAGAAACTGGCAGAAATCGCATAACTCTATATGAAATCCAAGATACTAATTAACGGAAGGATCACCGGTGAAAATCCTAATCAATACAATAATTATTTTCGTATTCTTTCTCTTTTTCTTTGGCTGTAACACAGAAACTCCGGAGATAGAACAAACAAATGTAGTTGAGATTCCTCACTATGAGATTATCTCCGTTGGTTCTTACGGAGTTGAAATTGGTGATTCACTGAACATGATAGGCAGCGTAGCTGATTTCTGCTACCATCCTGACGGTTCAATTCTGATACTAGACCGAGCGGCCATGCTGGTAAGAAGGGTGAACCAGGGTGAAGTTACATTAATCAGTCGCGCAGGCGAGGGCCCAGGTGAGATGATTTTTCCTCAATCACTCTGCTGTCTTCCAGATGGTAGAATTCTTGTTGCGGATGAGGGTAAGCGGGAAGTTATGGAATTCAACACAACAGGAGATTATCAAGGCAGTTACTTCACCACAGACAGATATGTGCCACATCGTATGTTTCCAGTTGATTCAACTTCAATAACAGGTGCCATTCTTGATCTGCAAATGGATGAAGATCAAATTCTTTTTTCCGTGAACTTTGTACGCTTTGATTCAAATTCAGCTCCATCGGTGGTGTTTAACAAAAGAGAATGGGAATGGCCAGCACCTGAATTATACACCGAGATCGAAATGATGTATTACACCGCTGCTCCAGACGGCACTTTCTATCTTACCATGAACGACACTGAATATTCTGTTTCCATCTACTCTGTCTCAGGAGAGCTTACTGGTACAATAAGCAGTCCGGACCTACCTCGAATAGCAAAAACGGAAGAGGAGATAGAAGAAGAAATCGTTTCATTCGAAGAACTTGCAGTGCAAGATCAAGCATACACAGGCGGTTATGAGCCATACCCGTATCATCAACTGATCTCACTGGTTGGAGTTGATGCAGACGGTAATCTATGGATTGAACGGTTTGATGGCGACCAAGAAACTGAAGGCTGCCAATTTGATGTTTGGGATTCAACTGGAAACATGATTTACACAGCGTCATTCCAGGAGCCGGAAGCAAGCTCTGACATCCTTTTTCATGTGGATCAATACGGTATTCTAGCCAGTGTGGAAGATCCTGATTTGTTCCCCAGGGTATTATTTCTGGAATTAATGGATTGATCCACAAAGAGAGCAGGCAGACGTAGTAAAACTTCTTTCATCCCGATAATAGGATTACTGAAAGTATGATATAAATTCGGAAGTTTCCGAATATGTGGTACCACTTTTCCTCTGCTTGCCGGAAAGTTGTGCTGTTTTGTGGCACTCATCACATTAACTGGTACCACTTAGTGTCCTAGAATTACACTTATTGACCTTGTGCAGTAATTTCCTATATTCGTTTTATGAAAAGAACCATAGAAACAGATCTTCAGCACTGGAAAAATCAAGCATCTCGAAAACCTCTGCTTTTAAGGGGAGTTCGTCAATCCGGTAAGACATATCTGCTTAAAAAACTCTTTGGTCCATCATTTCCCAAAGTACACTATTTTGATCTAGAGCAGGACTTAGCAGCAGCAACCATATTCAACAGAGATTCTCTAAAGTCCACAGAGCTGGTAAAGGATCTTGAGCAAATCTCGCAAGACACGATCAACATTTGCTCTGATCTGATTATTCTGGATGAGATACAGGCTTCACCAAGAGCTCTTACCTCTCTGAAATACTTTGCCCAGGAGATGCCAGAGGCATACATCGCAGCCACTGGAAGCCTCCTGGGAATCAGCCTGGAGAAAGCCTCCTTTCCCGTGGGCAAAGTCGATTTCCTGGATGTTAACCCCATGAGTTTCAGCGAGTTCCTGGAAGGTATAGGCGAGCACCGTACAAATGCAATTCTTAAGGATCTTATCTTTGAAAAGTCGTTGGATGAATTCTATCACAACCGATTATGGAGTTTATTCAGTGAGTACCTTTCCGTGGGCGGTATGCCTGAAGCAGTTAACTGTTACAAAGAGCTCAGAAGCAAAAGTCTCTTACATGCAACTGAAGAAGTCAGCAAAATCATGAATTATCTTGTTAACAGCTACCTGGCAGATATTGCAAAACACTCAGGCAATGAAAATTCAATGCATATTGCAGAAATTCTCAGAAACATTCCTGCACAGCTGGGTAGAGAAACAGATGGAAATGCGGAGAGATTCAGATTTAAAGGAATAATTCCAGGGAAAGTTAGATATCGTGATCTTGCTGGAGCCATCAATTGGCTGGTAGCCAGTAGCATTCTTCTAAAAGTACCAATTGCCAACAGAGGGGAACAACCTCTTTCTGCGTGGGAATCTTACAACAGATTTAAATTGTATCTGCATGACATCGGGGTGCTTTCGCACCTGGCTGAGATGCCGCTTTTGAAAACAGATGCTTTCCTCTCTGGTTTCTACAAAGGCTGGGTTGCTGAAAACTTTGTAGCTCAGGAACTGACAGCATCTGGAATAACCCAGCTGCATAGCTGGCAGGCAGGTAAGTCTGAGGTAGAGTTCGTCCTTCAATCAAATGGCATTTCAATTCCAGTTGAAGTAAAAGCAGGCAGAAGAACGCAAGCTAAGTCTGCTGGTGTCTTCGCTAAAAAACACTCTTCACCCCTGGTGATTAAACTGGGTTTCTGGACAAATTCACTGACAGGGGGAAACAAACCAACTCTTAAGCTACCACTCTATGCTACCGGCCTTCTTGCAGATAGAAACAGAATCCAGAGTTGTTTCAATGGCACATAACAGTATCAAATGCAGACAACGAGCTGAACAAAACCGCCAGGAGCGGAGACAGAACTCTTTTCCCGGTGCTATAATACATCGTATGCGCTGGGAGACCCCTGTTTTGATGATACCCATAAATAACTAATTTTCCAAGAAACTGGAGTACTTATTATGTGTACAGAGGAAGAAAGATTCTGGAATAAAGATTTCCCTCTTCAGGAGGAAGTTGAAGACTTTGCAGGGCGGATCAGAACATTCACAGTAGACTGTTTTGAGTTACCCATGGGATACTCTGTTCATGCAGTTGAGAATAACACAGATCACATGGGATTCTTGTTTGAATCGTTCAGTGAAACAAGTCCATATTCCGCACTTGGAGAAGTTAGAAGGAAAATGAGAAAGGCTCTTGCAACTAGGCACATTACAAAGTCGGAATATGGATACGATATGTTGCACGATGAACTTAAAGGCAGAATTACCCGGGATGCCCAAGGGGAGCCAGCCCTTATTGTTGATGGAATTCATCTCTCTTTAGAACAGTTAAGACAATTTTTTTCAAGCCATGAAGGGTTTGAGTTTTCATTAATAATTAAAGAGTCACTTCTCTGACAGAACACTATCAGACTTTTTACTTGTTGTATATTTTAAACTTTGACAGTAAATACAAAGGGGAATACAGGTTTGTCTGCCATTCAAAATATCCTTAAAGAAACATTCGGATTCAATGAATTCAAGCCTGGTCAGGAACAGGTTATAACCAACCTTGTTGAAGGTTATTCCAGCATTGCAATATTTCCCACTGGAGCTGGCAAATCCTTGTGTTATCAACTACCTTCTCTTCTTGAGTCTGGAATGACCTTGGTGATATCTCCTCTCTTGTCTTTAATGAAAGATCAGCTTGATTTTTTAAAATCTAAAAACATTTCTGCAGCAAAACTAGATTCTGGAATGAGTACCGATGATTACAAGAATACCCTTCAAGCTGCCAAGAATGGAAACCTTGAAATTTTGCTGATAGCTGTAGAACGATTCAAAAACGAGCGATTCAGAACTCAATTGAAACAAATGAATGTATCACTTCTTGTGGTTGATGAAGCCCATTGTATTTCCGAGTGGGGGCACAACTTCCGACCGGATTACCTGAAAATCCCAAAATTCGCTAAAGAATTCAACATTCCAAAAGTTTTGCTGTTAACCGCCACAGCCACAACAAATGTTTTAGCTGATATGTGCAAAAAATTTGATATCCCCAAAGAAAGTGTTTTTCAAACAGGGTTTTTTCGAAAAAATCTGTTTCTTCGAGTTCATGCAGTAACCCAGAAGCATAAAGATGCCCACCTCTTAAAAGTTCTATCGGGTAAACCACATGGCGCGGTTATCGTTTATGTAACACAGCAGAAAACTGCTGAATATGTTGCTGGAATGTTAAACGAGAATGGCATTAACGCAAAACCGTATCACGCAGGAATGGAAAGTGAATTACGAGACTCTATTCAAAACCTGTTCATGTCCGGTGAAATAAACACTGTTGTGGCCACAATCGCTTTTGGAATGGGAATAGATAAAAAAGACATTCGTAAAGTAATTCATTATGACCTGCCAAAATCTATAGAAAGCTATAGTCAGGAAATTGGTCGAGCAGGTCGAGATGGACAACCATCACTTTGTTGTCTTCTGGGCAATAAAGACAGCGTACCTGTATTGGAAAACTTCGCCTACGGAGACACACCTGAATACAGTAACATTCGACAAGTTCTGGAATTGATAAAATCCACAGAAGGAAACTTGTTTGAGGTTCATCCATACAGATTAAGTAAAATATCAGACATTCGATTACTTACACTAAAAACTCTGCTTGTATATCTGGAACTGGCAAAAATCATCAGCCCTCTTTATACTTTTTTTGAATCCTACACCTTAAAATTTTTAACTTCTTCAGAGGATATTCTTTCAAACTTCAAGAATGAAAGGAAAGAATTTGTAAAAACAATTCTGAACAACTGCAAAACTGCTAGAACATGGACCACAGTAGATATAGAAAAAATTGTAATTGAATCCGGTTCAAAACGGCAGCGAATTCTAACTGCTCTGGAATATTTTGATGAAAAATCATGGATCATCCTTCGCCCTAAAACTTCCGTAGATGTGTTTGAAATCACACACAAAGAATTCGATATTGATTCAACTGCCAGGGAACTGGCAACTCTGTTCTTGCAAAAGGAAGAAAAGGATATTTCCCGCATTCACTCATTGATAGACTTCTTCGAAAAAGATCAGTGCCTAGCCAGAAATCTCTCTGCCTACTTTGGAGAAAATCTGCAAGAGAACTGCAACCGCTGCTCGGTCTGCTTGAACAAAGCACCTACCCACTTACCCTTCACAGAACTACCTGATTTAAAACAATTTGATTATGAAACACTTGTTAGGCCACTACTGGACAAAGCAGACACCACTCTATCAGTTAATCAGATAACACGCTTTTTTTGTGGAATTGCCACCCCAAGGCTTGTTCAATACAAAGCCAAACAGATGGCTGGTTTCAGCAAGCTTGCAGCATATAACTACAAAGCTGTGAAAGAATGGGTTCAATCACACAAGAGCAGTTAGTTATTTCTCAGCTGTGATAAGGTTTTCCACAGAGCCTATCTCAACAAAGGAAACACCCTTGCTTCTTCCGAAGTTACCTCCTACTACAACAACCATATCTGTAAGTTGCAGAATGTTGTCCTTTTTTAACAAATCAAGAGCCTTGCCAACAAACTCATGTGTTACAATCTCCGGCTCCATAAACCTTGCTGATACACCATATGAAAGGGCAAGATGCCTAACGGTTTCCCGGCTGTAGCACTGGGCAAGAATCGGGCACTTTCCCCTGTAAGCAGAAAGACTTCTTATCGTTCTGCCTGAAGTAGTATCGGCAATTACCGCTTGAGCGTTAAGCTCTACTGCACCTTCCACAGCTGATTTTATCAGGAATGCTGATATATCATTATTTATAACGACAATAGGAATGTCATTTATGTCTTCTTTGTTTTTCTCTACCTCGCCGGCAATTGCAGCCATGGTTTTCACTGCTTCTACCGGATAAGCTCCTACAGCAGTTTCCCCGCTAAGCATGATTGCATCAGCCTGATCGTAGATAGCACCTGCAACATCATTAACCTCTGCACGGGTGGGCCTTGGGTTCGTTATCATGCTATGAAGCATCTGCGTGGCAATGATCACCGGTTTTCTACGCTTTATGCACTTGTTGATCAACATTTTTTGAATGCCTGGCACTTTTTCAAAAGGTATCTCTATTGCAAGGTCTCCCCTGGCTACCATCACACCATAAGCAACATCAAGTATCTCTTCAATATTCTTCACACCGTTGTGATTCTCTATCTTAGCAATTATTTTGATACTGCTTTCAAGCTTATCAAGTACTTCCTGCACAGCTTCCACATCATCTCGAGAACGAACAAATGAGTGAGCTATAAAATCAAAATCGTTCTTAACTGCAAAATCAATGTATTTCAAATCCCGGGCGCTTAGCGACGGTAATCCGATGTGCACATTTGGAATATTCACACCTTTGCGCCCTTTGATCGCACCACCATGAATCACCTTACAAAACAAGATATCCCCAGACACTTCAATAGCAAGCAATTCAATCTCACCATCATCTATCAAAACCGTACTACCAATGGGCACATCACGAGCAAAGTCTGAATGGGTTACAGGAATACAGGTAGAAACATCTGCTTCACAATTACCAGACATTTCAACCATCTGCCCAGATTCCACAATAAAAGGCTCGGAAAAAATACCTGTTCTGATCTCTGGCCCTTTGGTATCCATCATCAAAGCAATTCCAGAAGACACAGATCTAACCGCTTTCACAATCTTCATAGCACCATCAAAAGACTGATGGGCAGAGTTAATCCGAACCACATTCATACCACTGTCATATAACTTACGAATAAACTCTTCCCCGCAGTTCAAATCAGATATGCTTGCAACTATCTTTGTTTTTTTCATTTAATTCTCCTGATATTATTCTTTTCAAAATCTACCACCATGTTACAACTATAACCTATACTAAAAATTACTCAACTCAGCTGTTTAAAGTGCCAGTTGAAGATCTGCTTCAGCATGAAGAGGTACCTAAGAAAAAATCTCTGCACAAATAACCAAGATAATTATCTTCAACCAACATAACTTAAATGATTAACACATGCGCACAGGAAACATCCTTTTCGCACAGAAACAACTATTTTCAGATAATAATATTCAAACTTGAATAACATCATAACAGGCAAGCAATTGCGTAGAATTTTTATATTAGTATAATTTAACAACTTATAAAAAAACGATGAATGGAGCTGTAATGAATTCTGCTTCAAAACATTCAAAAAGAAACCCAGGGTTATACACAAAACAGCTTCACGTCCTGCTTCACAATATTCAAACCCAAGTATGGTATCTCTCTGATCACCACACTTACGGCATGGTTAACAAGGCTCATGCTGAATTCAATGGAAAAAAGATAGAAGACATTGCTTTCAGCAAAATTCCAAAGGAAATCCTTCTCCCATGGCATAAAATCTTCGACGATGCTTTTTATTCAAATGGGCCCATGCACAGTAAACAACAGGTTCAAAACTCTTCCGGCGAATATCGATTGCTTTCTATTACAAAATCACCCAGTCTGCGCGAGGATGGATCGATAGAGTTTGTTGTTTGCTCTGCTGAAGACATCACAGAACAAAACAAAATGCAGGAAGATCTCCGCCAAAATGAACACAACTTTAAAGCGACACTGGAAAACATCTATTTGGGCGTTGTGGTTCATGCAAGTGATTCAAGCATTCTGCTTTGCAATCCTGCTGCAACCAAAATCATTGGGCTTACACTGGAGCAATTGAAGGGGAAACAAGCGATTGATCCAGTTTGGCAAT
>JAOZUR010000019.1:0-29754 GCA_029938555.1 Candidatus Sabulitectum sp.
ATAACAAGAAGAACATTCACCGGTTCATCCTCTCTATTGCCACCACAGGATAGAATTAATATAACAGTCAATAGAAGGAATAGAATCTTGTTTTTCATTTTCTTCTCCACGTTTTAATAATAGATTTAATGACTATATATAATTTGTTTTATAGTTTAACGGTAGTCGGTCTACGAAGGGAGATTAATTTGAGTTTCATATTACTGATTATTTCTTTGGGAGTTTCAAACATAACCTCTTCTGGTGGTTTTACTGTTGTTCTTGCCAACGGAGGAGAATCAATCACTGTACTTGATCGAAACAGAGAGTCTGTATTTTCTGTAGATGCTGATTACGGTGAGAGATTAAGTTATGTCTGCTTTGGGGATTTGAAATTATTTTTCATTTCATCTTGCCGAGGGCTTGTTCAAACAGATATCATAACAGGTGAATCAGTTGTTTTGAATGAAGGACAAACAGGTGCGCCGTGGTTATCATCCACAGGTGATTTATGGTACACGGTTCAAGGTGTATTATATGAGAACGGTTTATCAACCGGAGCTGCTATTCCCGCTTTCTCCGTCAGCGTAGAGAATGATATTGCGGTTTTCACCAATCGTGCTGATGAACTTATCATTCTTTCATTAGTCACTGGTGAGATGAAAGCGATACCAGGTTACAGGTTTTATTCCCCTGTAGTTCTTCCAAATGGTGATGTTTTTGCTTCCTCACTTGGTGGTGAAATTATTTTTGTTTCTTCCGGCGGTAACCCAGTTGTTTTAGCCAATGGTTCACAGCCATGTTGGAGTGATGAGTATTCAGGGCTTTTTTACTGTGTAACGGAAGATGACGGGCATAGTTTACTATCTGCTGATATCTGGTTTGTAAGGCCTTTAGAGTCACCTGTTCGTATAACTGGAACATTTGATGTTTTAGAAACAAATCCTTCATATTCTGATGGTTTACTCTGGTATATTGATGAAAGAACAGGAATTTCTAATTTTGTGGACATGACTGATGTATCTCTTTAATCTATTGTTCAGTATTCTTTTTGGGGCAGTTACAATATGTCTTGACCCAGGTCATGGAGGCACTAGCACCGGCGCTATCGGTGAATATATTTATGAGAAGGATGTTGTTCTTCAGGTGGCTTTCCATCTGCAGAATATGCTGAATCAGGTACCTGGCATTTCCTTTGTGGCCCTTACCCGAGACGGCGATTACAATGTGTCTCTTCAGGACCGCAGTGATTACGCTAATTCATGGGGTTTTGATTATTTCATTTCAATTCACGAGAATGCTTTGAACGGGTCGGTGCAGGGAACTGAAACCTTTTGTTATTCACTGGACCCCTCTGATGTATCTTATCAGCTGGCTGTACCGGTACAAAATCGTTTAGTCGATTGTTATGAATATACCGATAGAGGGGTAAAGGTTGGCGATTTTTTGCATGTTATAAGGGAAACAGAGATGCCTGCCATTCTTGGTGAGGGTAGTTTCCTTGATTATAATTTAAACTGGAATGAATCATATCTTTATGCATATAATGTTAACGATCATATTGGCATTCAATCCTGGGCATATACCCGTGCAATATGTGAATTTCTTGGGCTTGCTTATCCTGCTTATGGTAATGGTGTGATATTGATAGATAATATGTCGCCTGGTTTTATGGTAGATGATTCATTAGCTTGGTCGCTGGAGTCTTCAGGTTCTCCATGGATGTTGAACTGCGCATCCACTTCTGTTGAATCTTCTAGAATAGCTTCATGGGCTTCAAAAATACCGGTGAATGGCCCTTATAATGTCCAGAGTTGGTGGACAAAGGGATTTAACCGTTCTTCTTCGGTCTGTTACAGAATTCACCATTCAGATGGGTATACTGATGTATTTGTAGATCAGTATGCAAATGGTGGAGGGCAGTGGGTACCGTTGGGAAGTTTTGTGTTTGATGGTGATTGTTTGATTGAACTAATTGGTTCTGAAAGTAGTCCCGGAAACATGATTGCTGATGCGGTGAAACTGGTACCTCCTCTTGGTATTGAGGAACAGATAACAACTGATCTTATGGTAATACAGAACCCTGCTTCTTCTTTTACTTTTTTGTTGCCTCCTTCTTTTATCGGTGTTGTGTATATTTACAATTCCATTGGTCGAAAAATAGATACTCTGTATGGTACAGGCTCTCGTGTGTGGATACCGGAGAACATGCCTTCAGGTATTTATTTTGCAATTGAATCACAAAATTTGAGTTCTTCGAAACTAGTTTATATTCAATAGTTATTAAAAAAGGAATTAAATGACTGACAAATCTTCTTTTATAAAGAAAACAGGTCTTGCTCTTGGAAGCGGCTCTGCCCGAGGATGGGCTCATATAGGTGTTTTACAAGCGCTGGAAGAGGCTGGGATTGTAGTTGATTGTATTTCCGGTACAAGTATTGGTGCTTTGGTGGGAGCAATTTATGCATCAGGAAACTTTAGCGAAATGGAAAATGCGGTTCTTCAATTAAACAGAAAGAAGATATTAGCATTCAGTGACATATTGCTTGCAAAATCAGGGCTTATTGACAGTAAAAAAATGACTTATCTGTTTGAACCTTATGTGCTTGATTGTCCCATTGAAGAGTTACCTTTTGAACTTGCCATATTGGCAACCGATTTAACCACAGGCGGAGAAATTATCATTAGAGAAGGTAATCTTGTGGAAGCAATAAGAGCCAGTTTTTCTTTTCCAGGAGTTTTTACTCCTGTTGAAATGAACGGTGATCTTCTTGTGGATGGAGGGCTGGTTAATCCTGTTCCTGTAAGTGCTGTAAAAAAGATGGGAGCTAATTTTGTTATTGCAGTAGACTTAAATAATGAAATGGCTTTTGAAGCTGAACAAAAATTACTTACTAAAAAAGAGGCATCAGAGAACAAAGAATCTGATCTATCTGATGGAAGATTTTCCGCTTTGTATGAAAAACTTAGAGCTCTTGATGTGCCTGCCATGGCATATATTAAAAGGAAATTTATTAAAAATGGAGCTCCCAGTATTTTTCAGGTTTTGATGACTTCGGTGAAGATAATGAAACGAAGGATTGCGATTATGAATTTGCAAGTTGATCCTCCCGATATTTTGATTCAACCGAATCTTGGTCATATAAGTTTTATGGGTTTTGATAGAGCAGAAGAGGTTATAACTGAAGGATACAGAGCAACAAAAGTGGAATTAGATAAATGGAACAAAAAGCAGAAGCAGAGCTAAAAAAATTATCTGCCTAGTAACCCCATGGCTTTCATACTGACGATTTCACTATCAGTTACTATGAAATGATCCAGAATGGTGAAATCCATATCTTCACCTAGTTTGATTAGTTTTTTTGTTAGAATCAGATCTTCACGACTAGGGTCTGTGCTTCCCCCGGGGTGATTGTGAACCAGTATAACAGCCGCTGCACTATGGGCGATCACCTTTTCCACCAAGTTTCGTGGGTACACCTGTGTACGATTTACCGTTCCATACTCTAGGTCAACTTCAGCAAGAAGATTGTTGGCAGAGTTTAACAGAATTGCACTGAACCTCTCTCGTCTTTGAGTGCCAAGCCTTTTTTTAAGATATTCTGCTACTTCATCAGGACCTGTAATTTTTATTCTATCTTTTGGAGCTTCTGTTATGGCTTGTAGTTGGAAGTAAAGAGAAATTAGTGTTGCTGTTGATTCACCTATTCCTTTAACAGACATAAGACTTGATGGAGGTTGTTGAAAAACATTCTTAAGACTTCCGAATTTTTTTAACAGCTCTTCAGAAAGAGATCGCGTATCTTTATGGGTAATTGCAAAAGTAAGAAACAGCTCAAGGGCTTCACGGTCTGTGAAGCCCTTAATACCTGCTTTAAGGAAACGCTTTCTTAATCGGTCTCTGTGACCTGCTGCCATTATTTTTCCAGGTAAACAGTGGTGGATGGGAAGGCAAAATCAAGCCCGAGTTTTTCCACAGTATGCATGATTTTTATGTTCAGATCTTGTCTGCTCTGTAGGAATTTAGAGTAGTCGGTAGTTCGAATAAAAAAGACCATTTCAACATTTAGAGATGAATCACCAAATGTTGTAAAATGAACATTAGAACCGTTTTGCTCTGCCATATCATCGTCTACCAGAACTTTCCTTAGGCTGGTCACCAGCTCTTGCATATTTTCAGCTGTTGCATTGTACGTGATACCGATGGTAATGGTACACCTACGCATTGGTCGCTTGGAAAGGTTATCGATGGTAGAATCAACAATTTCCTTGTTGGGAATTGTCACAAGAGTTTTTGAAATTGTTCTAATTCTTGTGGAACGAAGCCCAACCTCTTCAATAGTACCGCTTATGCCGCCAACACTAACAAAATCGCCCACCATGAAGGGTCTATCAAGGAAAAGGGCAATTGAAGCAAAAATACCGGCTATTGAATCTTGAGCAGCAAATGCAAACGCAAGACCACCAATACCAAGTCCTGCTATGATTCCAGAAACCGGATAGTTTTTTAATTGCATGAAAAAAACAACACCAATTGCTGTGATTGCAACTTTTGCAAGTTTGCGTAAAACCGGAATTAGCTGGTCATCCAATTGAGATTCAGTTTCTTCTGCAAGTGAACCCATCTGAACAGCCACATCATCAATGACAACAAACAGTATTCTAATCACAGTGAATGTAAGAAGAATTTGAATAATGTTAAGTGCCACTAGATTAACAGTACCGTGAACATTCAGAATCAATACTGAAAAATAAAACCCGGAAAAAACAATGAGAAAAGACATGGAACCGGCTATTCCATCAAGTAGAAGAGTAAAGAAGTTTTCGGTCTTTTTTAAAGGTTTTTTTAGTGCATAATTTACGATTTTTCTCAGAACTAGAGATATTAGAATGCCCAGAACAAATATTCCAATTCTGCCAACGGGAATAGAGTAAATAGTGTAAGTTGTTATGGTATTAAAAAAGTCCATTGAATGCCTTTCTGTTTTTGTTATTTATGGACTAATATACTTAACTCTTCAAGGGGCGTGAACCGGCGTAAAGTACTGGTTTTATCACTACATAATTGATTACTACTTTCACGATTTATCAAACAATAGCAAAGAAGGCATAAAAATGATATGTTCTTATATGATTAGTAGTTTTGTGCATCGATCAGCCAAGGGACTCACAGTTCTACCTTGAATACGGAAAAAACATAAATGGTCTTCATGGAATAATTTGTCACTTTAGAAGGAGTATCAATATGAAATTAATCATTCTTAATTTAGCTCGCAGTACAACCAATGAGGAATTAAAGATTCTCTTTGAAGAATGCGGCGCTGTACAATCCTGTGATTTGGTGTTAGATAAAACCACCGGCAAATCTAAGGGTTTTGGTTTTGTTGAAATGCCGAAACCGGGAGAAGCTAGATTTGCCATAAAAAGTTTGAATAACAAAACGATTGCTGGAAACAAAATTCGTGTTAAAAAAGCTGAGAATAAAAAAGTATAACTGGAAACAATTCAATAGTGACATGCAGGGTGGTATTCTTGCTGAGAGTCACTTACAAAAATCGTGGAAGTTAAGTACATAAGTCTTGTTATCGTGATTTGTTTTTACCTTGTTATTAAGACGGTTGACGAATGTGTTTTTGTTGGGCATTATCGGTTTCAACACTGATCTCTGGAGGACTCTTGAACCAAAAACAGGAAAAGTATGGTAACTGGTTTTTACAGCTGTCTTTAGCGTTGCTCGTATTCTTTGGATTTCTCAGACCATATGTGATTGAGGCTTACAGAATACCCACGCCCAGTATGTCACCAACCCTTCCAGTTGGAGATCATCTTCTTGTAATGAAGGCTGAAAATGGTCAGCAAATTCCATTTTCGGATAGAATGTCACCTTTTTTCCATAATTTTAGAGGGCAGAAATGGTTATTGATGCCTGCAACAGGTTCAGTTGAAATTGGCGAAAGCATTGTTTTCAGATATCCCATGGATCAAGAAGTCACATTTATAAAGCGGGTTGTTGCAAAACAAGGTGACTCTGTGCGTATTGCCAACGATACTTTGTATGTGAACGGAGAACCATCAATTTTTGCAGTGGCTCATCAAGACAGAATAAATCCCAGTATTATAGACGAGCAGTGGCCAGATTGCTTGCCGTATTTAAAGGCAAATTATGCTATAGCAGATCTTGCGTTTGATGAAATTGTTTCAAATGTAGTAGCTGATGGTTATGGGCGGCCTGTATATATTGTTCCAGAGGGTTGTGTTTTTATGATGGGTGATAATCGTGATCATTCCAGTGATAGCAGAATCTGGGGTCCAATGGATATAGAGCTTGTCAAAGGACAGGCTGTGGTTACTTATTGGTCATGGCAACCTGGAAGTGGACTTCCCAAGTTGGGAAGAATTGCAAGGCTGGTTCGGTGATATGAGTTTAGCTTTACCCTACAGCAGTTGTTTTTTTAAAAATGTTCCTTTGATATTCCTTCATCTCGATAAGCTTGTGAAGGGCGGGTCGGAGTTGCGAGATTTTAGAAAAGACTGCTATTGGGCCATCTCAGATGGTGATTCTATTTTTGCTAGAATGATTTTCAGGCAGGGAAAGCCCTATTTTATTCAGGGGCTGGACAGTCTTAATTCAACTTCTTTTATTAATACCATTGAAAGAGATAAGCGTGAGCTTTTTTTATCTTTACATTTTCTTGAGCCTGGCTCATTGGGGCCTGTTATCAAATACCTTTGTGAAGAACCTGTTTTAACTGAACTTGATAATTCAAGCGGTGAGCTAGTTCAGCTTTTAAAATCTCTGAGAAAATCAGGGGAGTCAGGCATGATAAGCTTACATACTGAACAGGGCATTGCACTGATTCCTATCAGATCCGGCAGGATTTCTAAAGGCTTCCTTCCTGGTAGAACCATTGTTGGAAAAGCTCTTGTTGAATTTCTTCGATCCCCAGAAGGATCAGGAATGGCAGAGTTCATTGATGGTGAAGTTGCAGAACCATCTCTTTTGGGAATAGGGGAAATTACACTAATTCTTACTGCTGTTAATGTTTGGCTTGAATCATTGGGGCCGGTTTGGCCGCAGAGTCGCGCTATTGTTCCGGTGTATGTGGAAAAAATTAGAACCAGATACCCTGCACTTGAACCTTTGGGTTACAATACCGAGGATATGCTTACTCTTGGAAGTTTTATTACAGATTCATCAAATTTTGGGAAAGCTATTGCTCTGCTAATAAAATCGCTGTGTAAAAAACATCCTTCCCCTGAAACCGCTATGAAATTGTTTGATAGAATTAACAAAGATAGAGCAGCTGCACTAAAAACAACAGGTCTTTTGGATCTTCTTTAAGTCAGATTTTGTACGAATTTTCGAATATTCGATGAGGTACCTATAACCCATAGAATATCGCTTTTTTTAAGTACATGATCTGAAGCAGGAACTCCGTATTCGTATTCATCATTTTCAAGTTTACTTTCGATAAAAGCTATATTTATCTCATAAGTTCTACGGATATCCAGTTCGTTGATTTTTTTCCCTACATAGAGTTTTCCAGGTTCGGTGGCGATCAATTCCATTTTTGATCCAAGAGGAAAAACATCTTTGACTTTTGAGTATATAATTTCTCTGGCTCTTGAAATTCCCTGCTCATGTTCCGGACGGTATATTTTATCGGCACCAACCGCTTCAAGAATCTGCATTTCGGTATTGTTACTTGCGCGACTGTATACTGTAATTCCCATATCTTTCAGGATTTTTGTGATAATTACAGTGTTACCGAAATTCTCTCCAATGGCAACAATTGCTAGATCCACATTGCCAATATGTTTGGTAATCTGAAATTTGTCTGTGCCATCAAGACAGATTGCGTTGTAAACTTTGTAGTTAATGCTTTTAACCAGGTCTTCGTTTATATCAATTGCTATCACATCGGCATCTTTTTTATTCAGTTCTACGGCAAGACTACTGCCAAAGGCACCTAAGCCAATAATAGCGACTCTTTTGTTTTTTTCTTGCATTTTTCCTATCCAATGGTTATTCTTGCTTCGGGATAATTGTATGACGAATAATTAATTCTTGATGTTGCAGCTGCAAGGGTTGCTGGTGCGATTCGACCTATAAACATGGTTAAAATGATGATCCATTTTCCAGCGGTTGAAAGAATTCCAGTAACACCTGTGGAAAGGCCAACAGTACCAAAAGCACTCATGGCTTCAAAAATATAGTCTATTGCTGAATAATCTGGGTTTCTACCGGATTCTGAAATAAGAAGGAAAAAGCCGCTCAATCCGAAAGTAATCAATCCAATTAAAAGGATGGCACCAGCTCTTCTAAGATCAAAATTAGGAATATGCCTTTTCCAAATTTCCGGCGCTTCTCTGTGAAGTACCAGGGATTTTAGGGAGAGAATAAGAAGCCCAATAGTTGTTGTTTTTACACCACCACCGGTACCCCCTGGCGACGCTCCTATAAACATAAATATTAGAAAAAAGAACTTAACCGGAGAAAGAAGTTGAGACGTACTAACAGTATTGAACCCTGCGGTTCTGGTGGTAACACCTTGAAGATAGCTGTTAGCCAGTTTTTGCCAGATACTCATGCCAGCAAGGGTATTGTTCCATTCAAGCCAGAGAAACAGCACTGTTCCAGCCACCACAAGTATTGCTGTTATTAACAACACAAATCTTGTTTGAACTGGAAGAACTCGTTTCCTTCCATCTCGCATTTTCATAAACCAGTGTCTTCCCAAGGTTGTAAGCAACATGAATCCTAATCCGCCGAGAATGATCATTGAGCCAATGATTAGTGATGTGACTGGAGATGTTGCAAACATTTCAAGATTGTTACTATTCAAACTGAAACCTGCGTTACAAAAAGCACTTACACTGTGAAAAATTGCTTGCCACGCGGTTTGTGATGTGGACCAGTTTAATGATTCCATGCCTGACCATGTATTGTACAACAAAAGCGCTCCAGCAGTTTCAATAATTAAAGTCCAGATCAATATAGAAATCAAAATGTGTTTTAAATCATTAGAAAAATCATTATCCATAAGTCGGGATAGATTTCGTTCACCAGTTAACCTCATCTGTTGCCCAAAAGACAATGCGAAAAATGCAGCAAAAGTCATTAATCCCAGTCCGCCAACTTGGATGAGAAGCAGAATAATTAACTGACCTATGAACGTAAAATCAGTTTCAGTATCCATAACAATTAATCCGGTAACACATGTTGCACTTGCCGAGGTAAAAAGAGCGTCAACAGTGGAAATTCCAGTTGTGGTCGCCCTTGGAGTTAGCAGAAGGGCTGCCCCTACAATGATCACTATACCAAATGAGGATCCAAGGATAAGTGCAGGGTTTAATTTGCTGGTAAGTTTGATCAATTCACCAAACAAGATAATAGATGTCATGGCAATCAGATAACCATTTGCCACTACACAGATTGTCCAATTAGCTAGATTTCCAGTTGTATGACCTGATATAATTGATGTAAAACCAGCTGCGAGAAAAATCACGCTTAGAATCATCTGCCAAGGTCTTGCTTTTATATCATTCCAGCCCGTGGTAGAACTAAGGATTGAAACAAAAACTGATATGGCTTCTATTAGCAGAAGAAACTGGATAGTATCCATAACAAACAAACTGGAATACTGGAAAAAGTGACGGAAGAGAATAAGCACTATAATCGCAAGAATATTGTATAGGTTCAAGGGCCATTCAAGCAGTGTTTTGTTGGATTCAAGCCACTTCAATTCAGTGCTTCCTCTCTGTTGCTTTTTCAAGCATATTAAAACTATGCAGATTTCCACAGGATAGTAAAATTATAACGAAAAAGGAGACCAAGAATGAAGTCCACCTTCTATGAGCGTTTTCTGGAGCTAAGACCGCTGAATGTAAAAAATGCACTTCCTGAAAGTAGGTGTGCTCTGGTTAGTGGTCGAGATATAGCCAGGGTTGCTGAAGACAATAATGCCATTGTTATGGCCTGTAACATTAGGAATCCTTTAAGTGCTCTTGGTATTTTAACAGCTGCGAAAAAAGCAGACAGTTTTGTTCTTCTTGAATTGGCTAAATCAGAAGCAACTTATACAGGTGTGAATTTCAGAAACCTTCCTTCATTGGCCATGAACTATTCCAGTCTTCTAGGAGACCATGTGGTGTATTGCCTGCACATGGATCATTTCGCGATAAAATCCAATGAAGATCTTATGGATGCCATCAAGGTTGTTCCTGATGCAATTTCCAGAGGATGGACTTCAGTTGCAGTTGATGCTTCTCATAACCACGACTGGGAAAATTTGATGTTTACCAGAGATCTTGCAATGCATATTCCTCCTTACATCGGTCTTGAAACAGAAGTAGGCGAAATAAAGGGTGCCGGAGTTCTTACAACAGTAGAGGAAGCTGAATATTACATTGGTGGTTTGAATTCATGGGGTATTTTCCCGGACTTCCTAGCAATAAGTAATGGTTCCAAACATGGGACTTATGATACTTCCGCTGGGGAAGATGAGGGTATTGATCTGAAAAGAACAAAGGCCATTGCAGATGCCACTGCCAAATATGGCGTAGCTATTGCTCAGCATGGTATTAGTGGCACACCGCTTGATAAAGTAGGACATTTCCGTAACTACGGTATTAATAAAGGCAATGTAGGAACTCTTTGGCAGAATATTCTTTTTGGTCTTGAAATGGATCCAGAAAGCGGTAATGCATTCATGGATGGTGGAAGTTATGTGAAGCGGCATGATATGGGCATTCCAACAGAATTGTGGAATCGAATGGTAAAAGCCGCTGATGCGAAAGGATGGCCAAGGAATTCTGGCAATTACAAAAAATTGAATCTACCATTTCATGCGGAAATTATGGCGTTATCCGGTGAATACAGACAGAGAATTTTAGATGAAACAGAAAAATGGGCTCTCAGATTCTTTGAGGCATTTGGTTCCATCGGGCTTGGTTCGGAAGTAATCAAGTTTGTTGTAGATCGTCAGGACTGGAACTCTACTCCTGTTAGAGAGATAATTGCAGAAAGAGGGTATTCCACTGCGGCAAATGCTCCAGATGGCGGAACCGTTCAAGAAGATGGAAAGGACTATTCAGACTGAAACAATGGATGAAACAATAGAAATACTTCGTGGCGTAAGGCTTCTTAATCCTATTACCAATTTTGACGAAGTTGTTGATGTGGCAGTTAGCAAAGATTCCATAAAATGGATTAAAATAGCTTCAGGCAAAAGCTCAGGATTGTGGCTTATTCCAGGTCTTGTTGATATGCATGTTCATTTACGCACCCCTGGATATGAAGAGGCAGAAACCCTTGAAACAGGTTTGAAGGCCGCCATTGCCGGCGGAGTGACTTGCGTTGGCATGATGCCTAATACGTCACCACCACTGGATTCTGCCGAACTTGCAGTTGTACTTAAGTTACAGGGGGAGTCGCTAGGGTTGTCTGCAATTGAGCCGATTCCCTGCGTTACCAAGGATAGGGCTGGGTTACAGTGTGTAAATTTCCAGGAATTTGCAAAGTCTGGAATTTCCTGCTTTAGTGATGATGGTAGTCCTGTGCAGAGTGATGAAGCCCTTAATGAAGCTTTTTCATCTCTGGCCCTGTTCAATGGTCTTGTTATTGAGCATCCTGAAGTATCATCAATGGCAGCAGGTGGTGCTGTAAATCTTGGTCGGGCTTCAAGGGAAACAGGAACTCAGGGAATTCCTGAAAGTGCAGAATTCCTTGATGTGAAGAGATGTATAAACATACTTCGCAAGTGTTCTGGAGGGCGGCTTCATCTTACTCACCTCTCATCACCAGAGAGCATTAGGTTGGTTCATGAGGCTTTTTTGAACGGGCTTGATGTTACTTGTGATGTTACACCGCATCATCTGGTTCTGAATGAGCAGGAAGTGATTGATTCTGGCCCTATTGCAAAAATGAATCCACCCCTTCGGTCTGAAGAAAGTCGTAAGAAAATACTGGAGATGATGAAATCAGGTTTTGTAACAGCAGTTGCTAGTGATCATGCACCTCATCCTCATAGCAAAAAAACTTTGCCTCTTTCTTCTGCGGCTTTTGGAATAATTGGATTGGAAACAATGCTTCCTCTCACGGTTGATGTTCTTTTGCGTGAAGCTGGAATGTCTCCGTTGGATATTATTCGTCTGCTTACCACAGGCCCTGCTTCTGTTATAAATACAGTTGTTCCTGATGTGGATGTAAACAAACCATTGAACATGGTTTTGTTTGACCCGCAGCGGAAATGGCTTTATTCGGATACATTCTCCAAATCATCTAATACTCCTTTTCTGGGTCAAATGCTTACAGGAAGAGTTTTAAGGGTATGGTTAAAGCATGAGTTATTCAGGGAGGGTGAATTTGTTTAAGTTAATTGTTCCTATCCTGATTTTGCTTACAGGTGGATGTGCTTATTACAATACATTTTACAATGCTAATTCCAGTTACGAAGAGGCTCTTCTTTATGCCCGTGAACATCCTGACGATCCTTCATCATACGAGGAAGCTTTATTGGATAAAGCAATATCTGGTGCTGGAAAGGTTCTTGCAGGATATCCAGATAGCAGATGGGTTGATGATGCTCAGCTGCTTCTTGGAAAAGCACTTTTGTTACGAGGTCAGCGGTCTTTAACGGGAAGTGGAAGAAGTTATTTACAGGAAGCTATGATGTCTTTTGTGTCAGTTACTGTAATGACTGATGATGAGGAAATGCTTGATCAGGCCCGATTGGGGCAGGGAATAGCGGCAATGGAACTTGGTAGGTATAATGATGCTACAGCAGTGCTTGTTGAAATTTCAAGCGATAACCAGCGAACACAGGCGTTGAGCCGTTTGTTGCTTTGTGAAGCGTATTTGAAATCAGATCATCCAGAAATGGCCGCTGCCATATTTGATACTCTGTTGCCTGCAGGGGATGATAGTTTGCGAGCTGAATACTACATTACCGGTGGAATTATTTTGACAGCCCTAGGGCAGCCTGACAGTGGTGCTGTAATGTGTCTTCGTGCAACTGAGATAGAACAACGCGGTGATGTATTTTACAGGGCATTGGTAACCGCAGCAGAATCATATGTAGAAGCAGGAAAACCAGAGAAAGCTTCTCAGGAGTTGCAGAGACTTTTGCTTGGTTATCGATCTGACCGTGAAATGGCGGATATATCTCTTCTTAAGGGTAGAGCAGATGAACTCGCAGGTTTTATAGAGGAGGCTCTTACTGCTTACCTAGATGCTTCAGAACTTGATAGCTACAGAGAAACCGGTGCAGAGGCTCTTTATCGTAGATCAGTTCTTTTAGAGCAGCAGGAAAGATATGATGAGGCATTTCTTTCTCTTGGCGAATGTTCTTCAAGGCCTGGAGATTTTATGTGGTTACGATTGGCAGAGAACAGAAAAAGAAATCTTGAGTTATACATAACTTATTCAGATAGTGTTAATACAACTGATGGCAGAGACAAGGTTCATTACAATCTTCTTGCGGCAGAAAAACGACTTGATCTTTATGGATTAGATACTCTTGCACTTGAAGCTCTTTATCAAGTTATTGATTCTGATTACATTCCTTTTTCTCAGATGGCTCTTTTGTATATGGTTGATTACGGAGTGATATCTTCTGATTCTGTTGAAATTGTTCTGTTATCTATTTTAAATCAGGTACCGCAGAGCAATCTTGCAGGAATGATCGAAGAGCGGTTGGGGTTTCCTCCAGGGCCTGAAGCTAGAAATCGGCCTTCAGCTGTGCTGGAAAGAGCCTGGAGGCAGATTGAGTTAATGAATTGGCAATCAGCTGTTGTTAGTCTTGATAATCTTCTTGAATCACCATTTGGATATGAGTTAAAAGCAGAGATTTTGTGGGCCGCTTATGTGGCATCAGAGGCCGCTAGAATGGAAGATGCAATAGTTAGCGGTTATTTGAAGCAACTCACAGATGAATTCCCAGATACCCCTGAGGGAATTGAAGCTTCTTTACGCAGGGCCGTTGGGCTTGAAGAAGAGAATCCCGAAGACGATGGAGAGGAATAAAATATGACAAGTGTTGTTGATTTTGATTGTGCAGTTATAAGTCAAGAGATGGTTCTTCCAGATGTGATTAAGATAGTTTTTCATAGTCCTGAAATAGCCAGTTCTGCTAAACCTGGTCAATTTGTTCAGGTTGAACCTTCAAAAGGGCTTTTCCCTGTTACTAGAAGACCTGTAACCATTAACCGTCTTACTGATGATGGTTTTGAATTACTTTTTGATGTTGTTGGCCGTGGTACAGAGTTAATGTCTCAGAAACAACCTGGTGACAAGGTGAGGATACTTGGCCCTTTAGGAAATGGATGGGATTTAACTAAAGGTAAAAAATGGCTTCTGATTGGTGGAGGTCTTGGGGCTGCAGGTTTTCAATTTTTGAAAGATTCTATTTCTGATTCTGTTTTGCTCATAGGAGCCTCCAGTAAGGACAGAGTAGTATCACTGGAAAATTCAATTGTTGTTACCGAAGATGGCTCAGTTGGTTCAAAAGGGCTTGTGACCGCTTTGATCACTGAAGAAAACCTTGCAAATGCCGATTCAATTGCGGTCTGTGGGCCTGTTGTTATGATGGAGGCTGTATGGAATGCAGTTCCTGAAAAACATCGGCACAAATTACAAATTTCAACAGAAAGTCGTATGGGTTGCGGTTGGGCAGTATGTGATGGTTGTTCTATCCCAATGTCAGATGGAGGATATAAAAAGTGTTGCAAGGAGGGCCCTGTGTTTCCAGGAATAGAAATTGATTGGAAAAGATGGAAGGAGGCTGGATTATGAGTTACCCCCCCTCTATTTCACGCAAATTCTGGGGATTGGATTTTGACTCTCCCATAATGCTTGCTTCAGGAACTGCTGGTTTTGGAGAAGAACTTTTAACCCTTGACTGTTTATCAGGAGTGGGAGTTGTTGTTTCTAAAGCGGTATCATTTAAACCACGAGCAGGCAATCCACCGCCAAGACTCTTTGAAACTCCTTTGGGGCTCCTGAACTCCATAGGGCTTGCAAATCCAGGTGTTCATCATGTACTGAATCATATTCTTCCACTTACAGAGAAACTTCCCTGTCCGCTTCTTATTAATGTAGCAGGTGAATCGATTCAAGAGTTTTCTGATGTTGTAGAAGTTCTGGAACAATCTAAAACTCATCTTGGATATGAAATTAATGTTTCCTGCCCAAATGTAGCAGATGGAGGCGCTGCTTTTGGCGTTGATCCAGATGTGGTGTTTCAGATAGCTAAGGGTGTTTCTAGGGTAACAGACCGACCATTTTCTGTGAAACTCACCCCTAATGGTGGTGATATGGTCATGGTAGCAAAAGCCGCTGTTGATGGAGGAGCTTCTGCAATAACTGTTTGTAATACTTTCCTTGGTATGTTTGTGGACTGGCGAACAGGTAAATCAGTAATTAAGAGGAAGGTTGCAGGGTATACATCTCCTGCTCTGCTTCCCCTTGTTGTCGCTAGAGTCTGGCAGGTCTCAAATGCAGTTTCTGTGCCTGTAATCAGTTCCGGTGGAGTATCACATGGGGAAGATATTCTTCAGCTTCTTGCTGCTGGTGCTTCCATGGTTCAGGTGGGAACTCGCCTTATGAGAAGACCGTTTGCAGGTGCTGAACTTATGGATGAAATGCAGAAACTGATAGGTGAATGAATAGAATAACTCTTGCTTCTAGTTTTGTTTTTATGTTGATGAATGGATGTGTTCTTGTTTCTTCTCCGGTTTATCTGAATCACGGAGTTTCAGCTAGTTCGGTTGTTGTTAGTGGGGTTGAACTGCGGGGAACTGCTTCATGGTATGGAATACCTTTTCATGGCCGGCAGACGGCAAATGGAGAAACATACGACATGAATGGGCGAACTTGTGCCCATAGAACTCTTCCTTTTGGAACTATTCTTTTAGTTACAAATTTAGGGAATGGTAATACAGTTACAGTCAGAGTAACCGATAGAGGACCTTTTATTTCAGGGCGAATTGTAGATCTTTCCAGAGGTGCAGCAGCAGCTCTGGACATGCTTGATACGGGAACAGCTTCTGTATCTTTGAAGGTGGTTGGAAATGAATGATGTTAAAATTTATGTAGCTCTTACTAGTGATTGCAGAACTCAAACACTGAAAATGCTTGAACCATTAAAAGGGCTGCCTGTTGGGGTTAAAATAGGGCTTGAGCTTTTTGTAAAAGAGGGACCTTCTATTGTAAAGGATATCCAGAAAGCCGGTTTTCCTGTTTTTCTTGATTTGAAGTTTCACGATATCCCTTATACCGTTGCCGGTGCAGTGAGGGCTGCCTGTCTTCTTGAGCCAGATGTAATTAATATTCACGCCTCCGGTGGAAGGGTTATGATGGAAGCTGCTGCAGCGGCTGTAACAGGAAAAACTAAAATAATAGCTGTTACCGTTCTTACAAGTATGGATGAAACAGATCTTAAACTGTTAGGCTCTGAATTTAATCCACTTGAAGCGGTTGCATCTCTTGCACTGGCAGCGAAGGAATCAGGTATTCACGGAGTTGTCTGTTCCCCTCTTGAAGCGGCCACAGTCAGGGAAATAACCGGTGAAGATTTTATGATAATAACACCGGGAGTTCGTCCAGCAGGTGCTGAAGTTGGAGATCAGAAAAGGGTAAAAACACCAGCAGAGGCAATTCGCGCTGGAGCAACAGCTCTTGTGGTGGGCAGGCCGATTACCGGTGCAGACCACCCAGCAGAAGCAGCAAGAGCTATCTTACAGGAAATTGAAGAGGCTTTGGCTATATAATGAAGATATCTGGTTTGTATTCTTTGTCTTTTTTAAGACTTGGAATAGTTCTTTTTGTTTTGGCTTTGGTTTTCTTTTCGACTCATTTGTTCATATTAAAAAAGGTGAATAATTCACTTGTTCAACTTGATTCTTTGTGTTCATATGATGGCATTGAGTACAGTTTTGATTCAATCATTATAAAAAACCTGAAGCTCCCAGGAATGGGTATTTCTTCTGGAAGTACTTGTATTTTACTGGATGGAAGTTTTTATCACCCAGAGCTTGAATATGTTGTACTTCAATCGGTAATTTACCAACCGGATTATTCCAGTAGCAGTTCTGATTCAGGAACAGCAATTTCAGGTGATCTACCTGTAATTGCTGTTGTTGATGGTTTTATTCCAAATTATGGTACAGAGTTTTTTGGGGCTAGAAGAAACGGTTTTGATACAGGATCAGCGGAAGGTCCCTGGGGAAAAGTGTTTTTAAATCATTCTTCAGATAGCATATATGCTGTGTTTGAAAACTGTTCAAGTGTGCCTGGAATAGAATTTACACTTCCAGATCAGGCTGTTGGGCACAGTATTTCAGGAGTGTGCACAGGAGTAACAAAACCAGAACCAGCATTTTCCGGTTACATAACTGAAATTGATGAAAAAAGCGTTTCAGCAGATTTTGAATATTGCTTTAAACAGGGCTCTCCCTTTGTCAGCCTTTTCATGGATTTTTCTCAGATATCTGAATCAGCACAGGATGCTATTTTTGATCTTTCTGGTGGAGCTATAACAAACTCAGAACCAATTGGAACTTTTTCCCTTTCTTATACAGGAAATGATACTGTTTTTTTCTTTACTGATCTTGAATTTGAGGAGTTATCAGTTTGGAGCACAGACATCGCTCCAGATACTTTTTCCATAAATATTGCTTTATCTTGCCAGGGATATCTGGTTATTGACTCTGACATTGTTGTGGTTGATAGCGGCCTAATTAAATCTAATGAATTGGATTTAAATTTCTCTCTTATGTATTCTTGGGGTGAAAGGACGCTTTTATATGCTACTTTAAGTAATCCTGAACTTAAAGGTGAAGCGATTGTCAACTCTATGCCCCCTGAACTTCTTGGCAGATTGAATGGATTGATTCTTAGTGGTGATCTTTCTCTTTTTGCAGAACTAACCCTAGATTGGGATTTTCCTGATAGTAGCGACATAAATCTGGAAATAGATGCATCGCAACTTCGTGTGGATTATAGTCCCATTCCATTTGGGCAAATAAGAAATTATACAGGAGCAAGCTGTTTTATGCGGGATTCATGGGGAAATAGTTCTCGTATTGGTCTTGATACCCTTACTAATTCTGATTTTGTTTTTTTCGATTCTTTACCATTCTATTTTGAGCCTTTGTTACGTTGTGCAGAGGATGCCACATTCAGACGACACAGCGGTTTCAGTGAATATCACATAAGGAATTCCATAAGGGCTAATATGGCTCAAGGACGATTTGTACGGGGCGGTTCTACAATCTCTATGCAACTGGCAAAGAATTTGTTTCTTGGCCGTGAAAAAACATTAGCTCGGAAACTGCAGGAAGTTTTTCTTACCTGGCGATTAGAAAGATGGTTATCTAAAGACCGAATTTTGGAAATTTACGCCAACATTGTAGAACTAGGGCCAGGAGTATTTGGATTTAATGCTGCGGCAATGTATTATTTCAATGAAAGTGTTGTGGATATTTCTGTGAAAGAGATGGCATTTCTTGTTTCAATACTTCCAGGACCTAAGCTGTACCACGGATATGCTCAGCGTGAAATATTTCCACCTCATTGGAATTCTTATGTTGAAAGACTTATAACTATATGTGGTACAAGAGGATGGCTTGACGAGTCTGTGGTTTCCAGAGCTGTTGCAGATACGCTTATATTTGATGGTGCTGTTTCTCTTTTTTAGTGTTGACAAAAGAGTGGCAGAGAGCTATTAGAAATGATTAGTAGTTTTGTTTGGCAAAATTAACAGGAGGGTGGAAATGCACGGTGATGAGAACGGTGCTTTTGAACTGAAACATTGCGGTAAAATTCACAGAGCCTCCAATTTCTCTGAGTTAAAGAATTGGGTTCTGGAATCTCGGGTTTCAGCAGAAGATAGTTTCAGAGCAGCAGGTTCAAAATTATGGGTTTCTATAATGGATGTTATGGAGTTTGCAGCAGTACTAAATCCTGATAATCAATGGGTAGTTACCATGAAAACTGGTGTATTTAAAACTGTAAAATTTGATACAATTGTCAAATGGGCAGAAGATGGGCGAATAACAGAGGATGCTGTTGTTGAAGGCCCAAGAACGCCACCAGGTGGTGTAAAAGCCTCCGCTCTTCCAGCCATTGCTTCGTTACTTAGAAAACCAGGTGCAAAAAAAAGAGAACCTGTCCTTAGAATTGATGGACAGTTATTTCCTGCACCTGATGCTGAAACAATACGGTTATGGATAAAATCTTCTAGGGTTCCTCTTGAAGCAGAGATATCTTTGCAGGGCAAGAGCTGGCAGTCTGTAAGTAATTGTGGTTTGTTTGACCTTGAAGATTGGCCTCAAGCAGCACATGGTAGAGTGGAAGAAAACGATCTTCCAGACATGCCAGACATACCGGAGATAACGGTTGAGATAAAGCAAGGTTCCACAGGCATAACAGATGCAGTTGAAGAGACGGTACCGGATATGAGTTTCAATAAAATTTCAGAACTTTCTGAAGAGAATGATTCTATGGAAGTTGATGAAACTTTTGAAGAAGAGATTCCGTATACTGTTATATCAGGTAATTCTGAAATGACAATTGAATCAGTAGCAAAATTAAAATCATTGTTAAAAAAGAAATTAGTATTCAGTTATGATGAGATTCGGCATCCTTCAATTGACGAGGAAACAATTTCCGTAGGTGAATTTCTTGCAGGTTTAAAATCAGACAAAAAGAGCCCACTTTTATGGATTCTGGTGGGCATTTTTCTTGTTATCTTAGCTGTGGTTGTAAATCATTTAGTTGAAGTTCCTTTTTTACCAGTGGATTTATTGTCATGGATATAATTACTGACATATTAAGGGCCAAAAGAGATAATGAATCAGTTTCCCGTGATTCTTTGTATAAATTTGCTTTAGGTATCGCAGATGGAACGGTAACTGATTATCAAGCAAGTGCTTTTCTTATGGCTGCTTATATAAATGGTTTAAATCCTGAAGAAACTCTGGCACTTACCATGGCAATGCGAGACAGTGGAACAATTGTAGAATGGGATAAATCGTTAAGCCCACTAGCAGACAAACATAGCACCGGTGGAGTAGGCGACAAAATGTCCATCATTCTTGCTCCTCTTGCGGCTTCAATTGGAATAAAAGTTCCAATGATAAGTGGAAGAGGGCTTGGTCATACAGGTGGTACTCTTGATAAGCTTGAATCAATTCCCGGGTTTAATGTTAATTTGACAATTGATCAGTTTAAGAGTCAGATAGCAGATATTGGCGTATGTATGATTGGTCAAACAGATGAATTGGCACCAGCAGATAAAGTATTGTATTCCCTTCGAGATGCAACTTCTACTGTAACTTCTATACAGCTGATTTGTGCAAGTATTTTATCTAAAAAACTAGCTGAAAATCCTGATATTCTTGTGTTTGATGTAAAGTGTGGTACCGGTGCATTTATGCAGACCATGGAAGGTGCTTCAGAACTTGCTGGGGCCCTTGTTCAAATTTCTACAATGTCTGGTAAAAAAGCAAGTGCGCTTATTACTGCCATGAATCACCCCATTGGTCTTACTGCAGGAAATACTCTTGAAATCCAGGAATCACTTGATATTCTCAGGAACAGAGGTCCTGCTGATGCAACAGAACTGACAATTGCTCTTGTTGCAGAAATGGCTTTCCATGCAGGAATACAGAATGGTGAAGTTTTGTGTAGAAATAATCTTGCAAATGGAAAAGCAATGGACATTTTTGTGAAGATGGTTGAAGCCCAGGGTGGTGATATTGCTGCTTTTGAAGCTTTACCACTTGCCCCGGTGATAATGGATGTTCGAGCTTCCAGGACCGGTTACTGGTGTGGACCTGATGCTCTTGTTGTGGGGCAAGCTGTTCGTAAACTTGGTGGTGGAAGATATAGGGTTGATGATGTAATCAATCCTCTTGTTGGGTGGCAGCAGGAATTACCGTGTGGATCTCCGGTGGAGAGTGGTACGCGGTTAGGCAGTGTTCACGCAGCTACAAAAGAAGATGCAGAGCAGGCTCTTTCCGTTATAGCAGAGAGCTTCAAATGGGATGCTCCATCAGACCCTCTGATTTTTCAAGAAATTCGTGTATGAGAGAGATAAATGTAAAAGCTGTTCCAGAAACTTTAAAACGAGATGGATTGATTTCTGAATCAGCTTTCAAAAGGTTTAAGCGGTTGTCTGAAAATTCAAAAGAAGATACTCTAGCTCTGCTGGTATCTAGCGGCATTATTAGTGAGGAAAAACTTTACAGACATCTTGCGGAACTTTCAGGAGTGCCATATACAGACCTTGATCCACTGGATTTGGATTATCAGATTGTAACTGAGAGCTTGCCGGGAGCTTATGCACAGGCAAGAGGCATTGTTGCTTTTAAAATAGAAAAGAACAAAATTTTTCTTGCAGTAAGCAAACTACCATCTTCTATTCAAATTGACGATATGGAAGATATGCTTGGCAGAGAAATAGTTTTTTATCTTAGTCGACCAAGGGCTATCGACAAGGTTATCAGGCAATTTTATGGTCTGCATAGTTCAATTCTTGCGGCTACAAAAGAAATGTCCACTGATGATACTGTTGATATAGGAAATCTTGAAAGATATGTTGATAGTACTGCAGACAGATCTATAGAACCAACAGA
Organism: Candidatus Sabulitectum sp.; assembly: GCA_029938555.1. Taxonomy (GTDB): domain Bacteria; phylum Fermentibacterota; class Fermentibacteria; order Fermentibacterales; family JCC-6; genus Sabulitectum. Next base: position 21,619 of record JAOZUR010000019.1, read on the forward strand.
CAAACCTGTTATTAATGCAGTGAATCATTTGTTTCAACATGCTTTTGAAGAGCGGGCAAGTGATATACATATTGAACCACACCGTGAAAATACAGTAGTTAGATTCCGAATTGATGGGGTTCTTCATCTTGTCTACAGATTACCAAAGAAATTGCACTTTGCAATTACAAGCAGAATTAAAATGATCGCCGGATTGAATATTGCAGAGAAAAGACGACCTCAGGATGGTAGAATCAGAACTCATTATGAAGGTAAACCTGTTGAAATCAGATGTTCAACTGTACCTGTATCCTTTGGGGAAAAGATAGTTCTTAGAATTTTAGACCCGGCTATTCTTTTGCAGGATCTTTCTGCTCTTGGGTTTGATAAAAGAGATATGACTGTTTATACAGACATGATTAAATCTCCCAATGGACTTATTCTTGTTACTGGACCCACTGGGAGTGGTAAAACAACCACACTTTATTCTAGTTTGATTTCAATTTCTTCCGAACAGAACAATATAGTGACTATTGAAGACCCTGTTGAATTTGTAACTGATGAATTCAATCAGATATCTGTGCAAAAAGCTATTGATCTTACCTTTATAACAGCACTTAGATATGTACTTAGGCAGGATCCTGATATCATTATGGTAGGAGAAATTCGTGACAAGGAAACAGCAATAAGTGCCATGCGAAGCGCTTTGACCGGTCACCTTGTTTTAAGTACGCTTCATACAAATGATACTGCTTCAACTGTGATTAGGCTCATGGACATGGGTGTTGAACCCTACCTTCTTGTAAGCACCCTCAGGGGAATTGTAGCTCAAAGACTTGTTCGCTCCATCTGTCCTTCTTGTCGAGAAGAGTATATACCGGATCATACTGAGTGTAATCTTGTGGGTATTGAACCAGGTAAGAAACTAATTCATGGGTCCGGTTGTAGAGAATGTAGGAACACAGGTTACAAAGGAAGAATAGCTATATTTGAAGTAATGGTTATTAACGAGGAATTGAGGCAGGCTCTTATTCAAAGGTTTTCTCTTGATAAAATTAGGAAGATAGCATTATCAGCAGGAATGATCACTTTAAGGGAAGCCGGTATCAGAAAAGTTTTAGCAGGGGTTACCACAGTTAGTGAACTTGTTAGGGTTACAGCAGGAGGATTATGAAAAAGTCTGTGTTTTTTCTTGTACTGATTGTTTTTTTCGGGCTGGTAGCTTGTGATGGTAATCCACAACCATCTTCCTATGGAACTGTGGCAGATACAACAATAGTAAGAACAATCCCAGATACTCCAATTGCTGTGGGATTAAGATTCTCTAATAATCTTGGTATGAATGATTCTAGCTGTTTTGAGTATCTTGCTCCTTTTTTTAGAGATTCAGTTCTAAATCTTCAAGGCTCTCCATGGGAAATATTTGGCAAATGGCGAGGGTTTGATTCAGGAGGTCGCTTAACTGAAACTCTATTAGGGCCTGACAGTCTTGTAAGAACCAGTTATTACTGCTGTATTCCAAGGCTTGATGAGTTACCGCCTGTTATTCGATTTGATTTTGTTCTCATTCAAGGGCAATGGTTGATAGAACATATTGAAAGCGAATTACCAAGAGATGTTATTGATTCACTCAGCGTACAGACCCAGGCTTCTCTTGTTTTGCAGAATCCTTTGATTAGGCGTGAAATGCGCATTGCTGGAATGCTTTTCGAAGATTGTGAGATGGATCACAGGATTAATTGGTCATCATGGTCTTCTGCTGAAGAGAATGGATCAGACTTTGCAGATTACATAATGGAGCTTTCTCAGGAAAGTTATACAATTCTTGCTTTAAGTAATGTTAGAATTGCTGCTAAACTTCAGATTATTCAAGATAGAGCTACTTTTCAGATAACAGAAGTTCCGATTGAACTAAGAGAATTAGTTGCTGCATGGCGAGAAAGTGCATATCTGCGGAAAGCTGTTCTTAGAGCAAATCATGAGGCAATGCAGAACCTTCGTCAGACAGGTACTTGGATGGAACCGGATACACAGGAAGAAGATGCTAGAATTCTCTTTCTTAATAGTGTGTTTCAATCTGTTTACAATCTTGTTGAACAGAATGATACACTGTCTTCAGTCTTTCCAGTACTTCTTACATGTGGAGAAAGTGAACCTCTTGAGAATTTGATTGTGAGCTTGGATCCTCATCAGCTTGAGCAGAAGGCCGAGAATGATATTGGAATTCCTATTTGGAGAGCTTTGGGAGTGGATATGAATGGCGATGTGGACCCAGAGCGTGTTGTATACTGGGCTGGAGACATTTATCTCTTTCTTGGAACACCTACTGGATATACTTTAGTATGGAGAAGTTGGCAGGATTTCAGCAGTGATTTTCACAGCCAATTTGGTACTCAGACTTCACCATTGGGGCATAGAAGCATTGTTCTTGTTGGTAATAGTGGTTTATACGAGTATGAGTTGTCTCTAGATTTCAGCAATACTCCTGTTTTTGAAAGAGTTTCTATTTCTTCTGATACATCATCTGGTTTTGACGATGAACTTGTGGAAAGCCCTTTGCTTCAGGGAGGTAATCAGTAATGAAAAAAGTGTTTACTGCTATTCTTTACTGGTTTGTTATAATTTTTGTTGTGGGTGCTTCTTTTGGTGCAGGTTTTCTTTATCGAGTATGGAGTGACAGCTCTGTTGCATTCCGTCAGGCAAGGGGTAATCTTTTAGTGGCCGGTCTTCGTGGAAGTGAACCTGTAAGCGCCACAAGAATATACGACTGTTTTGGAAATCAGCTAGCAACTGCTTTTGTGGAGAATAGATACCCGGTTACCATTGATCAGATCAGTCCTTGGGTGATTAAGGGGTTTGTTGCCACGGAAGATAGAAATTTTTATGAACACGGTGGAGTAGATCTTCAAGGTATTAGCAGATCCATGATTCACAACTTAAGAACTGGTGATAGGCACGGTGGAAGTACCATTACTCAGCAACTGTCTCGAGGGCTTTTTCTTGTTCAGGATCAGACATTCCAACGAAAACTTCAGGAAGCATTTATTGCCATGGAGATTGAAAGGCAGTTCAGTAAAAATGAAATCATGGAAATGTATTTGAATCAGATTTATTTTGGTTCAGGTGCCCATGGTATAGAGGCTGCCGCAAGAACATATTTTGGTGGAATCTCTTCAACTGAGTTAACTTTGTCTCAATCTGCCATGCTGGTTCGAATGGTAAAAAACCCTAGCGGCTTTAACCCTCTTCGAAATCCTGAAAGGTGCCTTGCCCAGAGAAATCTTGCTTTATTTATGATGGCAGATTACGGAGTTATCACCCAGGAACAGAAAGAAGAAACATCTTTACTTTCTCTTGGTGTTGATGTGCATAGATATGAACTTGAACAGGATTGGGACTATTTTACAGAGTATGTAAGACAGTATCTAGTTGGAAGATATGGGTGGTCTGCTGTATACGAGCAGGGGCTTGAAGTTTACACAACTCTTGATCCGTTCATGCAAGAAAGTGCTAGGCTTGCTATTGACAGTATTCTTACAGAAAAAGAACCTGTATGGGATCCTGTCTCAGAAACATGGATAGAAGACGGAGAACGGTTGAGATTTGAAAGCTCATGGGCAAACTGGCAGGCTATTGAAGATACAACTTCCGGTGCTCCTAATTATATACAGGGCGCTCTTGTGGCTATTGATCCTACCACTGGTTACATTAAAGCTATGGTTGGCGGAAGAGATTTTCAGGATAGCGAGTTTAACAGAGCGGTTCAGTCAAGACGACAGCCAGGTAGTGCATTTAAACCTTTCTTTTATGCAGAGGCAATTGAGCAGGGTTGGTCCCCTGGCAGTGTTATTCTTGATCAACCGGTGGTTGTGGATCTGAATCCGGGTACATGGCGACCCAGGAACTATGACAGAGAATTTCATGGTATGGTTACTTTGCGAGAAGCTCTTGCACGATCTTTTAATGTGAGTGCTGTGCGACTGGGGCAAGCTGTTGGAATAGAGACCGGAGCAGCCAGGGCTTCTGCAATGGGCATTAGTTCAAGGCTTCCAATTGTGCATTCACTACCACTTGGCAGTTGTATGGCTAACCCTCTGGAAATGGCTAGAGCTTATATACCTTTTGCAACTGGCGGAATTGCAAGAAACTCTACTGCAATTCTTAAAGTAGAGGATAGATACGGTAATTTACTTGAAAGTAATGAGCAACCTGATCCAGGCCGAAGAGTACTTAGTGTTACAGGAGCTTTTTTAATCAATGATATGCTTCAGTCTATTGTTCGTGCAGGTACCGCTGCAGGTACTAGATGGTATTGGGGAGGACCGTTTGCTGGTCGTGACGCTGGCGGTAAAACCGGAACCACAAGTGATTATGCCGATGCATGGTTTGTGGGATTTACCCCAGATCTTGTGGCATCTGTATGGGTTGGATACGATAATCATGTGATCAGAATGAGGTTGAATAACGGTCGTGGGCAAAGCGGTAGCAGCGTTGCTGTTCCAATCTGGAACGGGTTTATGCGTAGGGTTTTTGCCCAGGCAGACCCTGCAATGGCACCTGACTTCCCTGGACCGGAGCCAGATGAGGTTGAAGAAGTTATTATCTGTAAAATTACAGGTCAGCTTGCTAATGCAGCATGTGCAGAAAATTCAAGAAGTGAATTGTTCTGGAAGGGAACAGCACCCTCAACTGTATGCGAGCTTCACACTGACAGTATAGGATTTGCAGCAGACACAACTCTAGGGGAATTCAGCGATTTTGATAGAAATTTTGGTCAGGGCGGTTATTAACCTATCCCCAAGACTTGGTAAGTATCACTTTAAAATGACAGGATAAAGTATTATGGGAAATGAAAACATTCTTTATGGCCTAGCAGGGGTTCTTTTGCTTATTGTAATCGTTCTTGGTTACCGATTACTTAAGTCTCCTGTCTGGAAGCAGAGACAGCTTCAGAAAGCGGCTAAAATGGCATCACAGGGTGATGTGCAGGGTATGATTGATTTTCTTGAGGTAAACAGAGATAAGAAGAGTGTTTCTTGTCCTTTGACTAATGCATTGGTTTTTTATTTTATTAGAAGCGGTGAAACAGACAAGGCTGAAAAAATTGTTGTTGATGCAATTAATGTAGGAGATACCAGTGGAACTGCCCAAGCTCAGATGGCTTACATTTCTCAGCAGAAGGGGCAGAACAAAGAGGCAGAGGCATACTATAGAAAAGCCATGGAATTAGATAGCGGACTTGAAGGAACCATGAAGGTTAATCTTGCCGGTTTGTTTATTAATATGAATGAAAGATTGGATGAGGCAGAGGCTCTTTTAGAAGAGGCTCTTGAGCAGCGTGATGGCGCTGGCAAAAGTGGTGTTTATCTTAACCTTGCCATGCTTCATATGAAGCGTAAAGAGTATTCCAGAGCTAGGGCAAGCGCTATGACCTCTGCTGAATTATTACCTGATACACCCATAACAAGAATGGGAAAAGCTCAGGCATTTGGTCTAGCAGCAAGATGTTCTGTAAAACTTAAGGATAAGAATGAGGCAGCAAGATTGGCTGGCAAAGCACTGAAGACTCTTGATAATCAACCTGGTACAGAAAAGCTTAAAAAAGAGTTACTTGCGATTATAGGGGAAAAAACAGAATAATGAAGAAAGCAATATGGGGTTTAGTAATTGCAATTATACTTTATACTGTTTTGGTTTTTCACTCGGATATTCAAAAAGTTATTTCAGCAGCAGACTCTATTAATCCAAGATGGATTCCTCTCTTTTTGCTTCTTCCGCTTCTTAATTACGGAATAAGATTCCTTAAGTGGCAGTATTTTCTTCACAGGATTAACGAAAAAGTGCCATTGAAAGAGAGTTTTTTAATTTTCATTGCAGGATTTTCCATGACTGTTTCACCAGGTAAAATGGGCGAATTGTTAAAATGCAGTCTTCTAAAAAAAAGAAGAGGCATTGCTGTGGAAAAAACTAGCCCAATTGTGGTTGCTGAAAGGCTAACTGATCTGATCAGTATGGTTCTTTTAGCACTGATTGGCGCTCTTCTTGTTAAAAGTCAAATAGCGCTGCCGGTTGCAGCAGCAGGATCTGTTTTTGTAATTATGGCCATGTTTATACTCATGAACAGATGGGCTTGGAATCTTTTTTCAAAACTAGCTTTCAAAGTGCCATTTGTTAAAAAAAAGGAACATCTTTTTGAAGGCTTCAGAGAAGCATCAATGACTCTTTTAGATGCAAAAAGTCTATCGGTTTCTGTTCCTCTTGGAATGGTCTCTTGGGGGCTGGAAGCCCTTGTCTTGTGTGTGGTGGCAGCTTCAATGGGTATACATCTTCCAGCAGGTGCTGCTTTGTTATCACACGCAGCTGGCAGTGTTGCCGGTGCAATCTCCATGATTCCAGGTGGGCTTGGGTTAACAGAGTTAACGATTGACGGAATCTTAAGACCTTATTTTCCAGATCCACAGGCTGCCATGGCAACAACTCTAATCATGAGGTTTGCTACTTTATGGTTTAGTGTAATATTAGGACTTGGAGCTTTAGCTGTTTTGAAGAGAAAAGCTAAAAATATAGATTAATTATAAAAAATAGAAGGAAGTGTTTGATTTATTGTTCGTAGCACTCTTATAAGCCTTCACTTATATCGTCGATATTGAATAGCCTGTCGGAATCGCCACTTCTATAATAAACATCACCTGTTTTGCCTGGTGAAGACCCTGCGGACTGACAGAAGCCTGAACCAGTTGGGGCACCGCCTGTAGTGCAAATTTTTGCAGATGTAGCTGAACCTCCACCTTCACAGACAGCATTCCAGCCGTTTTGAGCAGCCTCTACTATGCCTGTAAGTACAGGCTTTTTATAAATTTCAGGAAAAAACAAAAATAAACTCCTTTCGTATTAACGGAAAATACTACCACATAAGCTTTCTGACAAGTGTACAGTGTACTCTTATCAGAATGTAGGGAGAAATAGATACAGGAATCATAAATGCTGTAATTTTTCGATATTTGCCTTTTCTGAGAACACCGGTAACTGTTTTTACAACTTCTGCACTACTGAAACTACTAACACCCACATCTACTCCTGACCTATCTCCTGCTGATGTAACAACAATTGCAGTAGATAAGTTCCTTACTTTGACTACTCGGTGAACAATAAGATTTTTGTTAGCAGAGTTGGTGAATACAGCAATCATACCTGGTTTCAAAAACTGCGCAGGTATCTCAGTTGCCTGAAGGATGTCACCTGGTATAAGGTTAGGCCACATGGATAATCCTTTAACCCATCCTCTTACTGGATTATTCGTTTTTTTAGAATTACAACAGTTTTGCTGCTTCATGATCCATATCATACCGGAGTATGTAAGTTGGTACTTTTTTAAACAAGTGTTTTAAAAACAGTTTCACATGGTTTTGGTTCTTTGTACATATTTCAGAGTAAGCCATTATTGAGGAGATTCTGAATGAACGGTAAAAGGCATAAGCTGGAGTAACGCTAATCTTGCACATAGGCTCACCTTTTTCAACGAAATAGATAGATCTTACTGGTGCTCCATGAATTTTATCAGTTCCCACAGATTGTTTCATTGAGCCGCATGGTAAACTTCTGATAATACCATCTGTTCCAGTTGCAATCACCACACTATCATCACCGATTGCGCCAAACTTCCCTTTTTCAATCAAATTGCCCATAATTGTTGACTTACCTCCACCGGATTTAGCAAGAAAAACAAAAGCACGGCTGTTGGCAGCAACTGAGGATGCATGAAGCACAACCCCATTGGGCAAAACTGCAAGTAGTTGTGCACGAAGAATGAATTTATCCATCATTTGTTGATTACTCTTGTCTCTGGGAACAGACCGGCTTTGTTTGCTAACTCACAGAGAAAATTAGGACTTGTAATAGATCCACCGGTTTCCTGATTATTTACTATGCAACTTCCCTTGCATGAGTTTTTATGGATGCATTTTTTGCAGATACCTTCAATGTTATTCGGTATTGATGATTTAATTTTGCTATAGATTGGAGAATTTTCCCATGCTTCTTTAACTGAAATGTCAGGGTATTTTCCCCAGGCCATATCTGCTCGGGAAAATGCCACACCACACAGGGAAAAAGTTCCATCTGGAAGGACTCCCATCAGGTTATTCACAGGGCAATACC
>JAOZUR010000019.1:29854-43617 GCA_029938555.1 Candidatus Sabulitectum sp.
AGGGAAAAAGTTCCATCTGGAAGGACTCCCATCAGGTTATTCACAGGGCAATACCCAAGAGAAGTTAGGCGATTTATCGGTAGAAGAGCAGGGGGAATTGATGGAAGAACCCATTCTGGTGTTTCGTTATCAAGCCATGCAAAAAATTTTAGAGTATCATGGATTGAGTTATTACCCAGAAAATTGTTTGATTTGCCTCGCCCCGCAGGTATGATGAAATTTATTTTAAGTGAAAAAATACCAATTTTTTGAACAAGTTTTATCATATCTGTAATTGGCTTTTTATCAATTGTGCTGATTGACATAATGACTTGTCTGTTAATCCCATTTTCGGAAAGGCGCAAACCAAAATTTACTGTTTTTTTCCACGCTCCCATTTCCCCTCTGAAATTGTCGTGCAATTTAGGATTTGCACTATCCAGACTGATTGAAATGTGATAGGGTTTGTTTGCTGTTATAGCTTCCCAGAAACCTTCAGGTTGTAGGGTACCATTTGTTTCAATAACAATATTTGGAAAAAGTTCCCATGCAAATTGGTAGAGGTTTACAATGTTTTTGTAAAGAAGTGGCTCGCCACCTGTAAGTTTAAGGTGTGTAGACCCTAATGTTTTCGCTTCAGTCAGAAGTTTTTTCCATAAATCAAGTGTTAGAAGATTACCTTGGGTTTCTCCTTCATTTACCCAGCAGTGTTTACAATGAAGATTGCATCCTCCTGCTGGATTTATGTAAAGAACTCTTAATTTCCTACCTTCAGCTTTCACTTTTCTCCCAGGGCTATTTTCAAGCATGAATGGCGATCAATTCCTATGCTTTTGTGTAAGTTAACTGCTTCAACCGGGCAGCCACCACTACAAAAATTAATGTATATGCAATCTTTGCATTCATGATAATCAGATCGTTTTTGATTGAGAAATTTCGTGAATTTTTTCATTTCTTTTCCTGTAAGAATTTCCTCTAATGACTGTTTTGTTATATCTCCAAGGGTGAATTGAGGAAGGTGATCACATGGCGTAACCCGTCCGTCAGGGAAAATGGCTACTTTCCCTAAACCTGCTCCGCAGGAGTAGGCTCTGTCTTTCCTAACAGGTAACGCAGAATTTTTACATTTAATACTTAGATCTTTCATTTCAAGTAGTGTTCCTTGTATTATTCCAGGAAATTTAGCTGCAAGGCTACTTAGATTTTCAGCTGCTTTTAAAACTTTATTGTGGTCTGGAATCATGTTGGTATTCAAGCCAGGTCCAGCGAGAAGGAAATTGTTGAATTTTATCCATCTGGCACCGGTAGAGAGGGCAAATTGTGCAGTAGCATTCAATTTATCAACATTTAAAGAGGTGACAGTGCAGTAGTAACCAAAAGGTAAATTTGCCTTTTGGATTTTTTTTACACCAGCCACTAGTTTTTCAAAAACCCCTGAACCTCTCTGATTATCCACAGTAGCTTTGTCAGGGCCGTCAAGACTAACCATGAATTCATCAAAACGAGAAGAGTATTTTTTAATAACCTTTACAGTATTATCTGTAACAAGTGTGGCATTGGTATTAATTGAAAATCGAAAAGGTCTTTTATAAATTTCCCCTAGAAACTCAGAGAAATCGCTTCTGAAAAAAGGTTCTCCACCGGTGATTGTAAGCTTGATAAGCTTGCTGCGTTGAAGTTCATTTAGGATTTTGATCCATGAAGATAACGGAAGGTCTGTATTTAACTCTCCATGGCTGGTAACAGAACAGTGTTTACATCTCAGATTGCATTTTCCTGTGATTAGAAGATTTGCTTCTTTGGGTGATACCCAGTAAGGTGTGGTCAAGCCAGTGCACCTTTGGTCCGGAGTTCATTAACAAAATCTGTGAGATCTGTTTCCAAGTTTTTTTCTTCAGGATAGAGTTTTTTTAATGTTTTTAGAATTTCATCTTGATCCTTACCATTATCAATCATTTCACAAATTCCAAAAGCAACTCCTTCTGTAACCTGAAGATCTCCTGTATCTATATTAAATAGAATGCCACCGGCAGGTTCTTTTCTGAAAACCACAGCTTCTGCAAATCTTAGTTGAACCATTTTTTTCTCCAATTCATGGAACATTGACTACACCATTATGTATAGGTAATATACCATAGACAACAAGGAGGTTCCATAATGAAATACGGTTTTTTGATTTTGATGGTTACATCTGTTACTGCATTCGCTTATGGGCTTGAACCAGCTGGTTTTAACCTTGTGGGTTATCCTGATTATGCTTCAGGTTTTACCCCCAAGTTCAACAGCATGGCAAGTTTTTCTTTTTCTTCAGGAAGATACGGCTCTGCTGGTGTAGGTACTTATCTTGGAAGTATGAGTTTTTCATTACATCAGGACGTAGATGCAACAATTGAGATGGGGTATTCTCGATTGATGATGTTCTCTGGTGGTCGAGAAGAAACTGGAAGAGTTCTTGGTGGTGTTCAGCTAAACTGGCGGCCGTCAGAAAATTCTCTTTTTTCCTTTTCCTATCGAGGAGTTCTGCCTGAAAACAATTTGAATCTAGGAGGATTTTAGACGACTACTTTCTGGATACTTATACTTTTTTCATTTTCTAGGGGTGATTCTCTAGCCCAGTCTGGTAACATACTTGAGGCTGTAACTGCTTACAGGTCGCAAGCTGATTCCCGTAGATTTGACTGGTGGGTTATGTACAGGATTGCATGGTGTTATAATCTTCTGGATATGCCGGATTCAGCTTTGGTGTATGCAGAGACTGCTCTCAATTTACAACCTTCAAATGAGCGATGCCTTGCAGAATTACTTAAATCTCTAGTTGATGAACCAGAAAGAGTTCTTCAGTATTCATATCTGATTCATGGTGGTGGAACCTGCAGATACAGGTTGGCTCAAGCAGAGATTAAGCTAGATCTTGCTGAAAAAGTTTCATTAGAATGGCTTGAGATGGCGTACGAAAGTGAGACTGATTCTGTAGCAGCAGATGCTGGTTGTTGGCTTTCAATAATTCATGGTGATTCAGGTCTTGAGTTTGTGGAAAAATCGGTACTGCTTTCTCCAGAGGTAGAGTTTTACAGAAGTCTACTTGTTAGTAAACTTGTCAATGCTGGTTTATTGGAACAGGCTTCTCTCCAATTTGAAATACTGAAAAGAACAGGTTTTTCAGGTTATTCATTCTGGCGAACTGCATCATCTCTTTATGAGGCATCAGGTGATTTTGATGGTGCAATCGAAGCATCTCGCCGTGCTTATCAACTTCGACAAATTCCAGGAACAGCCGCTGACCTTGGTTGGAAGTTGTATTTTGCAGGAAGAGAGCTATTGCGAAATCAGCAACTGACAGAAGCCCAGCTTCCCTTGAGAGAGGCTTCTGTTTTATGGAGCAGTGACAGCTTGTGGGCGGTTAAATCTGACTCGTTGCTTGATCTGGTTAATGAGTTTACCAGTACCGAAGGGTACAGCGAGCCAATATGAGGCAGATTATAAACACAGGTTTACTGGTATTTATTATGTTCACAGTTGGGTGTGGCTCTTTTATAACATCAGATAAGTGGAATCACTTTGCTTTTTCCGCTTCAATTTCATCTGTAGCCACCGTTTCAACAGCTCGCCCTGTGGAAGCTCTTGTTTTCACAATAGGGCTGGGGTTTATAAAAGAAGTGTACGATGGATTGTGGGGTTCAGGTTTCCAGATATGGGATCTCGCAGCAGACATGGCCGGAGCAGGAGCAGGTGGGTATGCTTCAGCCAAAATATACATGGAGGAGTTTCCGTAATGGGGATGATCGGCAAAATATTCAAGAAGCTATTAGGCGACAGTCAGGCAAAATTAATGAAAAGTCTTGATCCTCTGGTTCAGGATATGAATGAAGAATACTCAACTCTGGTTAATTTGTCCGATACAGAGTTCAAGCAGAAAACAAGAGATTTTCGAATAAGGCTTTTAAAGGGAGAGACTCCTGACGATCTTCTTATTGAAGCTTTTGCAGTGGTTAAAGAAGCTTGTAGAAGAAATGTAGGGGAAAGCTGGGTTGTAACAGGGCATCCGGCAGAATGGAACATGATTCCTTACGATGTTCAGCTTAAAGGGGGTATTGTTCTTCATAGGGGCATGATTACAGAGATGGCCACTGGTGAGGGAAAAACTCTCGTTGCTGTTCTTCCCATGTATTTAAATGCTCTAGAATTAAACCCGGCTTGGAAGAAAAAGGCATTGGAGCTTTACGGGCAGGATTTTAACCAATGGGTATTCGAATCTATAGAAGGACTTCCAGTTGGAGCCGGTGCACATCTTGTTACAGTTAATGATTATTTGGCTCTTCGAGATGCAAAATGGATGGGACCTATATATGAGTATCTTGGTTTATCTATTGGTTGTATTCAAGGTGGAATGATTCCAGATAAACGCCGTGAACAATACAATTGTGATATTACTTATGGCACTAACAGTGAATTTGGTTTTGATTATTTGCGTGACAACATGGCAGTAAGGCTTGAGCAGCGTGTTCAGCGGAATTATCATTATGCCATTGTAGATGAAGTAGACAGTGTTCTTATTGATGAAGCAAGAACGCCACTTATAATCAGCGGTCCGGTTGCACGGAACAAGAATAGATATAAAGAGTATCGCTCAATTGTAGTAAGGCTGGTTAAAAAGCAGGCAGAGTTAGTTAATATTATTGCTGCCGATGCCAATGAACTGTGGGATAGTGGAGACCATCATGGGGCAGCGACACTTTACTTGAAAGCCAGACGAGGTGCCCCTAAACATCGTCGACTTGCCAAAGCCATGCGGGACCCTGATAGAGTTGCTGCGGTAAAGAGGATTGAGGGCGAGAGGCTCCGTGACAAGAATATTCATAAACTGGATGAAGGTTTGTATTTTGCAATTGACGAACGGGAAAAATCTGTTTCGGTTTCTGATCAGGGAAGAAAACTGCTTTCTCCTGATGACCCTGACTTTTTTCAAATAACTGATATTGGTGATGATATGGCTGAACTGGAAGTTCTAGATTTATCACCACAGGAAAAACAGGAAAGAAAAAAGCAGATTTATGAAAGTCATTCTACAAAAGCCGAAGCGCTTCACAACATTGATCAGCTTTTAAAGGCATATCAGTTGTACGAAAGAGATGTGGAGTATGTTCTTGATGAGGGCCGTGTTGTAATTGTAGATCAGTTTACAGGAAGACCAATGCCTGGAAGGCGTTTCAGTGACGGTCTCCATGAAGCTCTTGAAGCAAAAGAGAATGTGGAAATCAGAAATGAAACACAAACCTTGGCAACAATAACTATTCAGAACTACTTTCGAATGTACGACAAACTTGCTGGAATGACAGGCACCGCAGAAACGGAAGCCGAGGAGTTTGGTAGTATCTACAGCATTGATGTTGCTGTAGTCCCCACAAACAGACCCATTGCAAGGGTAGACTACAATGACAGGGTGTTTGCAACCAAAAGGGAAAAATACGGGGCAATTATTGATGAGATAGCCAGGCGCCATGGAACTGGTCAGCCTGTTCTTGTTGGTACAGTATCTGTTGAGGTCTCTGAACTTCTTTCAAAACTTTTGAAGCGCAGAAAGATTGTTCACAGTGTTTTGAATGCTAAACACCATCAGCAGGAAGCCGATATAATTACAAGGGCTGGTCAGCATGGATCCGTTACCATTGCTACTAATATGGCAGGTAGAGGAACAGATATTAAAATTGCTGAGGAAATAAAGATAATTCCAGTTACGGAAGGCAAAGATGTTGAAGGTGGTTTGTTTGTTATTGGAACCGAACGACATGAATCACGGCGTATAGATCGTCAGCTTCGGGGTAGAAGTGGCAGGCAGGGCGACCGGGGAGGAAGTAGATTTTACCTTTCTCTGGAAGATGACCTTTTCCGTCTGTTTGCCAGCGAAAAAATCATTGATTTCCTGAAAAAAAGTCAAGAAAAAGAGGGAGAGCCAATCGAACATGCTCTTCTTACAAAGTCTATTGAACAGGCGCAAAAACGAGTAGAGCAGTACCATTTTGGCATTAGGAAACATCTTCTTGAATATGATGATGTGGTTAATCGTCAGCGGGAAGTTATTTATGAAAGACGATTGCAAGCTCTCACTGGTGACGGCCTTGAAGATGAAATTCGCGAAATGATTGAAGCTGTTACGGAACACGCTGTTTTTGAGTTTATTCCTGATGATTCTCAACCACATGAATGGAATATGGAAGCAGTGGTTGTAAGCCTAAGAGATTTGTCTGGTGCTGTTTTTCAATTAGATGGAATCACAGAAAAAATTCAGGATGCAGAAAAATTACGATTAAAATTAGTAGAAATGATGCTGGATTATTATGGGAAAAAGAAAGAAAAGTTGGGTGACCAGTTAATTCTTGATCTTGAGAAATGGGCTGTATTAGGTGCAATTGATGCAAAGTGGAGGGATCACCTTTACGCACTTGACCATCTTAAGTCTGGTATAGGTTTGCGAGCTTATGCACAGAGAGATCCGCTGGTAGAGTACAAGAAAGAAGCATTTGGTATGTTCGAAGAGCTTCTTGATGGTGTTGACAAACAGGCTGTAAGGCAGATATTATCATTATGGCCCGCTTCTAAAATACAACGGCAGCAGGGTCCCACTGGCCGAGCAGTTCATCCAAATCTTAGAGCCCCTGTGGGTAGTTCTCGAGCTGGAGATGGTAAGAATAGCCAAGGCAAGCAGCAGACAGTTAAAAGACAGGAAGAAAAAGTAAAAAGGAATGATCCTTGTCCGTGTGGTAGCGGAAAAAAATACAAACAGTGCTGCGGTAAGTAAGCAGTACATAATTGGGAGGTTTACTATGAGTGAGAGAGGCAAAGGCGAATTTTGGGCATTTGCTGCCGGTTTGCTTGCAGGTGGAGTGGTTGCTCTTTTATACGCGCCTGCAAAGGGTGAAGATACCAGAAAAAAGATTCGTGAAGGTGCAGAAGACACTTATCACAAAGGTGAAGAGATTTACGGAAAAGGTAAGGCTGAAGCAGGAAAAATCTATCACGATGGCAGAGAAAAAGCAGAAAAAATTTATGCAGACGGTCGGACTAAAGTAGAAGATACTGTTGAGTTTGTTAAGGAAAAAATGCACCGTGGCGAAAAGGTTGACCCAACTGTCTAAGACAGATATTGTTGTTGTGGGCGATGGTGCTGTGGGAATCGCAGTTGCTGTCGCCCTTTCCGCATCTGGACTCTCAGTAACTCTCGCAGGCCCTCCTGGAACTGCTGAGAAGAGACAGACTTTTACTTTAGAAGGTTATTTCTCTGAATCTGCTGAATTGTTCCATACAGCTATTGATGCTGTTTTGCTTAAAGCCCCAGTTATTGTAGCTCTTAAGGCTTATTCCATCAGGAATGCAGTCCCAGATATCAGCAGAATCTTTAATGGGAATATCTTGTGTCTTTCCAATGGAATGGATTTGGCAGGACAGTGGGCGGAGCTTTCTGATAAGGTGAAGTATTCTGTTTTGTCCATTGGTTTTAATAAGGTAGAAACTAATGTGGTGTTAACATCAAAAGGCAGTGTTTTTTGTCAGTCAGTCAGTTTTGAATCAGATCTGTTTCAAAATTCTATTTTTCCTGTTATAGAGACTGAAAAAATAAATGACATTCGATGGGTCAAATGGTATGCTAACAGCATAATTAATCCTATTGGTGCGTTGTCTGGAAGAGCTAATGATAAAATAATTAGCGCAGGATTGCTCCCACTTATTACTAGGTTATCTTTAGAATTATCTTCACTTATGCCGTCACAGAAATTGATTATCGAAGGGAATAAGTTGGTTGAGTGGTTATTAAAGAATTCAACAAACAGGTGCAGTATGCTTCAGGATATAGAAAACGGAAGACCCACGGAGATTGATTTTCTCACAGGTCTTTGTGAAAAAAGACTGCAGAACAATTGTCCCACAGCCTCTATTCTAGTTTCATTAATTAAGTCGAAATATTCTGTTAAAATCTAACCACTCTGCATGAAATTGTTTTCCCATCACCAGAAGCTGTAGCGTTATATATTCCAGCAGGCAACTGAGTACCATCTACCGAAAAACTTCCATTTGTTTCAGAAGATCGCTCTATAACTCTGCCGTCCAAGCTGTAAAGTGTGAATTGTACATTTCCAATGAACCCCTGGGTATCCAAGGTAAAAAAGCCACCTGTTGGGTTTGGAGTCACTGTCACATAGATTTCCTCATTGCCATGGGATTCTTCAATTCCTGATTCGTAGAACCTTGAACTGGTTATCCAAAGATCTTGAGTTGAAGAAGATAGGAAGAAAAGAGCAATCTGCCCAGGTTCTTCCCCGTAAGCAACTCTTGCAGCACCACCGATGTATGCTGTATTGTGATTTCTAACAGTATAAGTGGAGGCAGAAGCAGCAGCAAGGGTTAGTGCATTGGCTACCTTTATGTTACCATCAAGTGTGGTGTAACACACTCCCATTCTTCTTGTTCCAGGGAAGTTGTTAATGTAGGGATAAATACCATCACCTTCGCCAAGAAGCTCACCATCGCTCCAGGAAAGACCATCGTCCTGAGATATGGAAATATAGGATTTGTCATCTGCCCCGTGCCAAACTATTCCGATATTTGAACCACCTGAATGCTCCCATGCAACATACGGCGAAGCCATTTCTGATGCGTTCTCTGAAACAACAACTGCCGGTTGAAAGTTTGCTGAAACATCACTGATTGAACACATAATATTGTTTGTTGAAGGTTCTAACCAAGTAACAGCCACCCTTCCATCAACTGCCACAACTGCACTGGGTCTAACCACATCTGCTGATACTGGAACAGAGGCAGACCACTCTGTACCATCTGATGATCTTGTGAGAAATAACCAGTTATTATCACTTTCAGCAAAAAGCCATACTTCCCCGGCAATTTCATTGCCGATCAGTAAACAGGAAATTGGTTCACCTGCACCAGGGTAGGAGTAATCGGCTTGAGAATATGAGTGATAAAACACATCCGTACTATATGTGTATTTGTATGTGCTTAGTTGACTGGGGTATGCAGCTTCTGGAAAATCGTTGATTATTGCAACAATCAACGAATCAGTCCCAGGTATAGGTGCAAAACTGGGAGATACAAGTCGAACCGTACCACCTTTTACTTCAGTATTAGTTCTGGGCCATGTGTAACCGTTATTAAAAGATTTGTTTATTGTAAGTATATCTCCTAAACCTGTTGTTTGATGTCTTACGAAAGTGACCAGCATGTCGTCATTTGTGTTGTACATACAATTAAAATTTGAGTAACCCGGCCCCGTTATATTAATGCCCTCCATGGTATGTGCCACAAGAACATCGTTAGCCCAGCCTGTTTTTGAGAAGGCTTGTTGGGAAAAAATGCTTAGTAAAATGCATAAAATACTAATTAAGCTGATTTTCATAACATCTCCTTATTAATTTGAAAAACTAAACAGATAATTTCATTACCTATTATAAAAGTACTACAAAAAAGAAGCAATAAAGTTCATTCTTCAAATTCTCCCATGTAAACATCTTTTTCAAGAAGTTTCCAAACCGGTGTTCCTGTTAGCTTCTGCAGATCCTCTAGAACATCGTGCTGAGCCTGGTCAATCAATAGAGATTGCTTGAACATATCTATTGCTTCACCTTCAAGCCCTCTGACCATATATAGTCTTGCTAAGGCATTAAGAGAGGTGGTTGTTTCAGGGTCTAGTTCAATTGATCTTTCTAAGAATTCAATTGATTTAATTAAAAGTTCTTCTTCGTCCACATCTTCTCCATGAAGATCTACTGCAGGAATATTCTCTAAAATAGAGAAACCCCAAGCAAGCCCGATACCCATATATGCTTCAGCATTCTCTGGGTCAAAATTAAGAATTTCATAATAGATAGGGAAAGTTGCTTCGGGATTGTTATCTGACATATAGATCTGCGCAAGACTGAGCCTTGCATCGACATCTTCCTTGTCGTTTGCTATTTTCTTCTTTAGGGCAATTCGGATTGATTTTAGATCGTTCATTTATATTCTACCTCCATAAGTGACTTTTCATTATGGCCTGAATTATACATTTAGAAACCGTTCGTCAACCCCTAGGATGGAGAATGACCTGAAAACCTGCAATCTAGTTAGTGTTTTAAATGGTGTTGGCGACAGAAGAAAAATGCTATTAGAGCGTATATCTATACGAACTATTGGAGATTTGTTATTGCATATTCCAATTAGATTTCTTGATAGACGTTTTTTTACATCGGTTTCGGATTTACAAATCGGGACAGATGCTGTTGTTGTTGGAACAATAATCAGAGTGACAAAAAAAAGGCGGGGGACAAAAGGGCCTGCGCTTACCGCAGTGTTGGCAGATGAAACTGGTTCTGTTACTTTAACTTTTTTTAGTGCAGGTTTTCCAGGATCTAAATTGTATGATGGATTAAAGATTGTTGCATGTGGGTCGGTGGAGTCCTTCAAAGGATATGTTATAGTTCATCCTGAGCTTTATTTTACTGATCAGGATGCATCTGCTGTGAAATCACCTGGAATGCTGCCTATCTATGGACTTACTGCTGGATTAACACAAGGTTTTTTAAGGAAGCTAGTTTCATCTGCAATTCCTTTAGTTAAGAACTCACTTGAAGATATTTTGCCTGTCCATATTTTAGAGTCAGCAGGTTTTGAAACACGATTTGATGTGTTCAAGGCTGCTCATACCCCAGATACTCCTGAAGAGGCAAAAGTTGCCCGTGATTTGCTTGCTCTTGAAGAGTTGTATCTCTACAAATCTCTGCTGGTTGCCATAAGAGAAAGAAGTAATAAAGAACCGGGAATTCCTCTGAAAAGTTTATCTCTTGATAAATTTCAGTCAACACTACCATGGCCTCTAACCTCAGCTCAATTGAAAGTATGTGATGATGTTCGAATGAATCTATTGGGTTCATCTGCCATGCGAAGATTGATTCAGGGGGATGTTGGTTCAGGTAAAACTGTAGTTGCAGTGTTTGCAGCAATTGTAACGGCTTTGGCAGGCAAAACCGCAGTTGTATTGGCACCAACTGCTGTACTTTCTGCTCAGCACTATGCAAGTTTTCTAAAGTTGACAGGATTCTTTAATGTTAAAGTTCATCTTCTTACTGGCGGAACAAGCGCATCTGGTCGAAGTGTAATTGGACAGGAACTTAGGGAAAAACCTGATTCAATACTCATAGGAACTCATGCAGTATTAGAGGACTGGGTGCCGCTGGATAAGCTAGCTCTTCTTATTATTGATGAACAGCATCGATTTGGTGTTTCGCAAAGAGAAAAACTATTATCATCGCAGAATCCCAGACCACATGTTCTTGTGATGTCAGCAACTCCTATACCAAGAACACTTGCAATGACATTTTATGGTGATCTTGATATTTCGGTAATTGATGAGATGCCACCAGGTCGTGGTTCAGTTGAAACACAAATTGTACAAAGAAGTAAAAGAGCATCTGTTTTTGAATTCATTATCAGTAGATTGCAAAAAAAGGAAAGAGTTTTTCTAGTTTATCCGCTTAAGGAAATTTCTGAACAAAGTGATCTTCTTGATGCAACCACTGCGTATGAAACGGTAAAAAATGGACCATTGGCAAAGTTTGGAACGGGATTACTTCATGGTAGTATGCCTTCAGCAGAAAAAGTAGACATTACAAACAAGTTTTCCCGTGGTGAAATTTCTGTTCTTGTGAGTACCACTGTCATAGAGGTGGGTATTGATGTTCCCGAGGCAACTATCATGGTTATTTCAAATGCAGAACGGTTCGGTTTAAGTCAACTGCATCAACTTCGAGGAAGGGTAGGTCGAGGCGGTAGAAAATCATGGTGTTTTCTTGTGCCTGGTTCGGGTGTTTCCAGGGCTGCTCTAGAGAGAATGAATTTTCTGGTTTCCAATGCAAATGGTTTTATTATTGCAGAAAAAGATCTTCAGATTCGTGGACCAGGTCAGGTACTTGGGACAATGCAACACGGAATACCAAAGTTTAAAGTAGCAGATCTAACCATTGATAGCGCTCTTCTTAAAAAAGTTAATGCAATGACTCCCATTGAATTAGATGAGCTTAAAATTATCATGAAAAACCAAAAGTGGCGGTTTCCTGATATGGAGTTTCCCATGTAGAAGACTGGGGGTTGACACTGCCTCTCAGACTATTACTTTTGTGTGTTACAAGGTAGGATTTATTAATCGACTATTTCTGTGGCTCAAGTGGTCACTGGGGGGGGCATGGCAACCAGCGAAAATGCTAGGATTCAACAGCTGCTTAATTCAGCTGAGGAACTTGTTCAAAAAGGCGAAAGACAGAGAGCGCTTACAGAATTACACAAAATTCTTGATATTGATTCTGGAAATAAAGAGGTACGAAAACGAATATCCGATATTGAACGAGAAGTTGCTGCAATGCGTAACTTCAAAAAAACACGAGATACCAGAACTCACAAAACCGGCAAATCAGTTAGTTCTGGAGATTTTGTAGACGAGTGTATAACACGATCCGAAGATGCATTTAGGCAGGGTGATGAGGTGCGTGCATTACAGGAATTGGAGCGAGCTAGAAGACATGACCCAGATAACAAAATTGTTCGACGCAAAATTTCATCGGTAAGAAGGCAGATCAAAACCGATAATCTCTATGACCTTGCGCTGGCTAAGTTACTAGACAAAGATCCAATTAGAGCAATAAAGAATGCTAGGGCTATTTTTAAAACATGGCCAAGCGCACCGGTTTTATCTGATCTTCTTGATAAAATAGAGGATTATCAACCTTCAGGTGGTCAAACTAGTGATGCCTCAGAAGAGTTTGAAGAACTTGAGTTTGAAGATATTGAAGAAATTGAAGAATCTAGTTCAATTCCCGAGAAAGAAAAAACATCACCAGCCGATGCAGCAATCATATCGATTCGTGGCAAAATATCACGAAGTGATTTTTCCAATGCCTTAACTGAAGCAAAGAAGGCAGGAAAGAAACATCCTGAAAACAAGACTATAAAAGAGCTTGTTAATAGACTTGAGAAGCTTTCCGGCAAGAAAAAACCTGTGACTAAAGATACTGAAGCAGGTAAATCCAAAGAAAAACCGGCAAAGAAGAAAAAACCTATCGGTCTTATAGTAGCAGCAATTGTTGTTGTTCTTCTTATTGTTGTGTTTGTTGTTATTAAACCTTTCGGAGGCGGCCAGGAGGTTGTACAGGAGCAGGAACAGGTAGAAGCTTTTTTGCCTTATACTGTAACTTATTCTGTGAACGGTGTTGAAAGTTATACAGTGACAATTGATGGTGAGTCTGTAAATCAGTTACCCGATGGGACTTTTGTTTTAGAAGGCAATAGTGATGTGGAAAGAGTATTAGAAATACGTTCATCTGGTTTTGAAACTCACTCAGAAGTTGTTAGTTTTCAGAGTGGTGCAGAATCGGGAATTGATATAACCCTTAATCCAGTTGGTACAAGTGATGTACAGATATTATTAACAGCCCCTGGAGCTGTGGATGGTGAAGTAACTTGGCTTGTGGACGGCGAAGAAAATGAGAGCTCTATTGAGTTAACCACTGGTATGCATATTTTTCAGGCGATTCAAGAGGGGTTCAACTCTAACCCTGAATCTATCTATGTTGATTATTCTCAGGATGTAGTACAGATATCACTGGCTCTATTATCTCAAGAAGAATCTCAGGTTTCTTTGACTCTAGCAGGAGATATTCCAGGTTCTGGTATTTTTGCCATTGATGGGGTCAGAATAAACTCAGGTGTTCGTAGAATCAGTGAAGTTCTTCCATTCGGAGAGCATA
>JAOZUR010000113.1 GCA_029938555.1 Candidatus Sabulitectum sp.
ACGTAATCCAATTTCAACAAAAGCAAGACTTGTAGAGTAAGTATTTCGTTTGGCACCCCGTAGTGAACTGTTATCGAACTGACAAATCATTGATTAGTGATCTATAAGCCAGCTCTTGAACTTAGAGTAAACTTTGCCCTTATCATGCTTCCCAACAGCAATTACAATTACAGTGATTTCGGAGTCGTTTACTTCATAAACGAGTCGATACCCAGAGGATCCTAATTTTATTTTGTACACATCAGTGAAACCGTACAATTTGCTTGCAGGAACCCTAGTGCACTATACAGCTTAAACTTTCGCATCCTGCTGGCTCTCCAGAGCCCCAGTGGCGTTACTAGTTCAATTGCATAGCGGTGCTATGCGCATAAACCAGTGCCTTACTGGAGCCCAGGATAGCTGCGCATTATACCGATACATTAAGCTGTACAGTGCACTAGGATTCTCAAGCCTTTCCTTGAGTTTTTTTCGCAACTGCTCCTTTGTAGGCTCAGCAAGTTTTTTCCACTCTCGGAGCGCGCTTGGAAGAAATTTAAGCTTAAACACTTTCGATATCTACTTCGATAGCATTGTCTCTCTCAGCTCTCCTGTCTCTAACAATTCTGGCAAGCTCTGCATCCTCAAGTCTGTTGAGAAGCATTTCGTAAGTTTCAGCTGGGATAAGGTAAGCTGTTGGCGTGTTATGATTCAAAATGGTAATAGCTTCACCGTCAGATTCCTTAAGAAGTGCTGTGGGATTTTTTTTTAATTCAGAAATACTTGCTGAATATCTTGACAATACATGTTCCATATCAACCCCCATAACATGGTCTAATTTCTGGACTTAATATCATCCTTTTTTGAGATCTTGTCAAGACAGGTTAAGAATTTTTCTGAGATACTGAAGCGATTATATGTAAATGAACAGGAGCATTAATGAATGCTATTGAAAGCAGTACAGTCTTAAAGCAAGAACTTCTATAACCTTCCCCGTATTGGACACTTATCGAACAATGTGTGGAAGAATCTCTATTGATTAGTAGAGGTTGTTTTTTCCTCCAAACAGCATCTGTAGAATCAAGTAACATAGCATCGAGAGTTCAACAAACTTGACATCATATCACATTCATGTGATATAGTCTTGTTCATTTTTTGGCTTTTGTGCAAGGTGACAGAAACCGTGGTTTTATGCAATGTGAGATCGAGTATACCGAAGAGTTTGGTGATTGGTGGGATGAGCTATCAAATGATGAGCAGGATTCAGTTACTACTTATGTAATCTGCTTGAAACCAGAGGAGTTAGACTTGGTTTTCCACACTCTTCAGGTGTTGAAAGCTCAAGACACAGCCATATGAGAGAATTAAGAGTACAACATAACGGAAAACCATACAGAGTTTTGTATGCTTTTGACCCTGGAAGAACTGCTATTCTTTTAATAGGAGGATGCAAAACCGGTAATGATAGATGGTACGATGAGTTTATTCCTAAGGCTGATAGAATTTATGATGAACATAGCGACAATATTAAAAAATTGATTAATAAGCAGTAGTAGTTACAGAATTAGAAAAGAAATAGGAATAGGAAAAGGAGATGAAATAATGTCTAAACCCTTCAAGAATCTTGTTGACAGCTTTTCGCCAGAGCGTAAGAAAAAAATAGACCCAAGAACGAATGAACTACTACGGGAAATGGAAATTCGGGAACTCAGAAGAGCTCTGGATATCACACAAGAGGAACTCGCAATAGCTTTGAAAATGAAACAGTCTGCTATTTCGAGAATTGAGCATCAATCTGACATGTTTATAAGTACTTTAAGGAACATCCTTTCTGCTATGGGAGCAACATTGAAGATTGTTGCTAGTTTCCCTGAAGGTGATATTCAAATCAATCAATTCGAAGATGTCAGAATTGGTCGGGTATCACCAATAGAAAAGTAGCCGGCCATTTACCTAGGCATTTTGTGAATTCGTACGATCAGTGCGGGAGTAACTTACAAGAAACCCCCGCATTAAACGTCTTCGAAACGCACCCCATAGTGAATGCTCTTAGAACCGCTTCTTACTGTCCGGAACAAATATATCGATTGCAGATATAATAAAATATATTTTACAGTGACGAAGTCTCTATAAAAAATTATATTTTTGAGGAAAGGTGATTATTCATGACTATTCTGTTTTACTGCTGTTCGATCTTTTTGAGTTTCCAAATAAACAGTATGATTTTAGTTGAAGACCCGATTATAGACCTGGTTTCCCTAGGAAACGGTGAATTGTTAATGTGTTCTCAGAGTGACGAATCACCTGAGGATACTTTCATTTTTCAGAAGTTGGATAGTAATGCAAACACATTATGGGAAGTAGCAATAAATAATCTTTATAAAATATCTCGTATTCAACTTATCGATTCAAGGATTTTGGTATTAGCGCATAGACGTTTTTCACCAGGAGTGATACTTGAAATTGAAAAGGAATCTGGACTTGTAATTGAAAACATGACATTTCCAGATAGTAGCATCTATCTTACAGATTGTGTAGGGCTTCCTGATAGCTCTATTCTGGTTTTCAATTCATCTAGTACAATTTACAAGCTGGAATCAGATTTCTCTATAACACCATTTGCTACCCTACCCCAAATTGTAACCGGCGCTGCTGGAGCTTCTCGGATGGGAGACGGAAACTTAGAAATCTGTGGCATCTCAACGGAATTTATGGCGAAGGTCTGGATGACCAATACTGGTGAAGTGCTGGGTGTTGATGAGTACGGTATTTGCCTTGGTAGCGATTATGTACAAACAAATGCATCAACTGCTGTATGGACTATTGCCCCATGGGATCTGAGAACCCCATTTGCAAGTGAGAACATTCTTTTCTGGAGAGATATCGAAACATACCCAGGCAGTAATATTTTAAGTCTTGGTATCGATGAGAATTATTCCTATACCGTAAACGAAATGGGGCAACTATTAGTCGCCATTAATCAATCTCAAAACGAGATAAACATCCGTTGTTATGAATACACTGGTGCTTTAGCTTGGGAGTCTACAATAGAAGTACCTTTGGGAAACTTCTCCGATTGGGCTTTGACTTCAATCGTACAACGGAGTGGCGGTTATGTACTTGCCGGATATTATTATCTTTTTGGAGAGGATAATGTTTGGAGTCTTATTCTTCTAGACGATGAAGGTTCTTCCATTGAGGACGTAATACCTGAACTTAATTTTGAACTTTCAGTATCTCCTAACCCCGTGATAACAAGCGGTTCTATTTCCTGTACGGTGGGTTTGCCAGGAGAGCTAGCGGTGTGTATTTTCGACATTCAAGGAAGAATGGTAGCATCTTTCCCAGCAACAAATGAAACCGGAACTCTTTGTTTTTCTATAGAAAGTCTTCCAACAGGGGCTTATACGGTCAATGCTGACTTTACTTCATTTCAAGGAATTCAAACAACTTGGTCAACCAAGTTTATTCGATTGTAATTTGTACGGATTTTGTTTTGCATTAGATCTCCTAGAAATCAGTAGAAGTTGTTCTACTTGGCACCCCAAAGCGAAATCGAACACACTATAGATTAAAGCATCAATGAAAATCTTCTGCATAAAACAATAGACAACAAAATTTTCATGTTTAGGTTGAATTATTAAATACGAAACTTGTCGTATTATGGAATTTATCACATATTCCAGTATGACTCACAAAATGAATTGAAAGGAAGAAAATGAAAACATTGATTATTATGGGAATTCTAGCAACTTTTGCTTTTGCAAGCGTTAATGAATTTGGAGTACAAATCGGTTACTGGAACCCTACAGGTGACATGGGTGACGCTTATAGTGGTAACTTCTACTTTGGTGGACAGTTTTTAGCTCACATGGAAGTTGTTGCTGTAGAGGCTTCAATTGGATACACTTCACTCAAGCTTGATGATGATGTAGAAGATACATTTGACTTGGTAGGTGCAGATTTCTCAGGAAGAATAATTCCAATAACAGCAGGAGTTAGAGGCTACAATGGCTCAATTTATGGTGCTGTAGGCCTTGAGATGGACATGGTTAACTCAAAGCTTGAATGCTCAGATCATCCTGAAATTGAATTTGATGAATCCGACAATGAACTCGGTGGATACATCGGTGCTGGTTATGTTACACAGATGGGTACTACTGGTGACCTTGATTTCAGTATCAGACTTCACCTTATGGAATTTGAGACAGATC
>JAOZUR010000020.1 GCA_029938555.1 Candidatus Sabulitectum sp.
TCTACCGCGGTGAGAAAGGTCATTGAGCTTCCATCAAAACTGTAAAAGAAGAAACGCCTATCGTAGTAGCTTGTAAGAACAATTCCCGTTTCAGAGCCTAGTGGGAAAGTTGTTAAACCACTGAGATTGTCTTCAGATTGAGGAGCTGGAAATGTGGAAACATCAGTGCCGTCAGGAAGAAAACGCATGACATCTTTATTCAGACCTCTGGCTACCCAGATGTAACCATCTCTGAAGTCCATTCCGCGCCCTTCGGTTCCAGCAGGGCTACTAATAGAACTCCAGCTTGACCAGTCATAAGTATACAACTTACCTTCGAACCATTCAGTAAGATAAACAAGTGAAGCATCGTCATTTAAGCATACACCAAAATTAGTCAGTGAAGAAGAGTAGGAAATCTCACTTATGTAACTTCCATCATCCGGGTTATAGAAACCAACCTCTGGATCAAAAGCATTTGCACTTCCTAGTGCCAGCCGATCATTCTGCTCATCGTAATCGAGACCAAGAATCATGCTGGGAGTATCAGGTGCAAAGGTATTTAGAACTGTTATTGTAACATTGGTAGATGGAGATTCATACTGATTAATAACCACATTCGAATAAGATAATCCAATAGTGACACAAAGAATTGAAATGAGGATAACTAGTTTCATTTTTGCTCCATCATGAAAGTTGTATTTTATAATTAGAAAGGTAAAATACAACTTTATATACAATATGCAAGAGCTGATTTATGGCACTTTCTTTTAGGTGCAAAGGGTGTTACAATATTGAAATGCTGCTATTTTTCAAATGTAATGAATTTGGTTTCAGTAAGTAATCCAACTTTATGAAGGGTGTAAAGAAAGTCTGATTTCCTTTTGTGAAACAATGTTCTGTTTTGAAGATGCAGCGTGAAAATGGCTTGTAATGGTTACTTTTTAGTTTAAAATTACTGATTATTGGAGGTCACTATGCCCGAGAAGAACAGAACAGTGGTATTTGCAGAGGTTTTGTATGATGGTAAAAGAAAACTGGAAAACTGCTCTATTGTTATTGAGGGAAATCAGATAGTAGAGGTAATTACACATAGAATAGATGCGGATTACTCAGGGTTTGTTACTCCGGCATTTATTGATGCTCATTCCCATATTGGCATGGATCGTGAAGGCGAACCGTGGACAGAATCTGAACTTAATGATACCTTAAACCAGATCATGCCGGTGAATGATCCCATAAACAGTATTTATTTAGACGATAGAGCTTTCAAAGATGCAGTTGATTTTGGAGTTCTTTACAGTTGTATTGTTCCCGGTAGTGGAAACCTTTTTGGTGGTAGAGCAAAAGTTATTCGAAATTTTGCACCTAATAGAAAAACTGTTGAATTCAAAGATTATGGGTACAAAATGGCTCTTGGGTTTAATCCTCGCTCTACAACTGACTGGAAAGGTGACCGTCCTAATACCAGAATGGGCGCTTATGCCCTTCTTGAGCAGAAATTTGAAGCAGTTATAAACAAACGAGAAAAGGCATCTTTAAAAAAAAGCAAAGATTTGTATCAACTTGAAAAAACAGCAAAAGAAAAGCAATACTCAGAGAAAGAAATCAGCTTTGAGACATCTTTGATTGAAAAGCAGTATTCGCTTAGTTTCACTCCACAGGATTTGGCTATTTTTGAACTTCTTTCCGGTGAAAAGACAGCAAAAGTACATGTTCATAAAGAAGATGATGTGCTTTATCTAATTGGTTTCGCAAAAAAATATGGGATAAAAGTCACTGCTGAACACACTTGTGATGTTTTCCATAAAGAGATATACAATGAACTTGCAGAAGCTGGAATTCCTGTTGTTTATGGTCCATTGGGTGCAGTTGGTTACAAAGTAGAGCTTAAACACGCATATTATCAGAACGCAAGGGTTCTTATGGAATCCAATGCTTATTTTGGTTTGATGACGGATCACCCGTTTATATGGTCACCGTCTCTTAGAGATTCCTTGAAATTTTTTCTGATCCAGGGAATGTCACCGGAAGAGGCAATTTCCACAATAACATGGAAGAATGCAAAAATCCTTGGGATTGATCATACTCTTGGTAGCATTGAGTCAGGTAAAACTGCAAGTCTTATTGTCTGGAATAAGGATCCTTTAAATCTTGCTGCTTTTCCTTCAATGGTCATGGCTGAGGGAAGTGTTATAAGGAAAATGTGATCTAATAGAAAATAACGGGAATTTTTTTCTTTTACAGTATTACAGTATTACTGTTTTTCTGTTTTGTGAAGAGTTTTAACAGTTGTGGCCAGAACATGAATTTTCGATTAAAGTTTAAACAATAAAGTTCTGCGTTGACTATTTTGTGTTTCTGTGGGATATTCTTAAAAATAAGTAATCAGAGAATTTACCAGATACTCATAAATGCAGTGTTTTATCCGAGGAGTTATGAATTTGAAATCTACAGTTGAAATTATGGCTCCTGCCGGTTCCTATGAATCTTTGATGGCAGCTATTAATAGCGGAGCAACCTCAATATACTTTGGTGTGGGAAACTTGAATATGCGATCAAAATCTGCTAATTTTGAATTAACAGATCTTGTGAAAGTAGCAGAGATTTGCAAAGATAATAATGTAAGAAGTTATCTTACTCTTAACACAATAATGTATGATGAAGATTTAGATGGTGTCAGGTCTATTTGTGATCAGGCTGCTGAAACAAGTTTAAGTGCTGTGATTGCTTCAGATATTTCAGTTATTGAGTATGCCAGATCCATTGGACTTGAAGTTCACATATCTACTCAGGCAAATATTTCAAACATATTGGCAGTTAATTTCTATTCTAAATATGCTGATGTGGTTGTTCTTGCAAGGGAGTTATCACTAGAACAGGTACAGAATATCTGCAGTGAAATTAAGAATAGAAATATCTGTGGACCATCAGGGAATCTGGTAAAAGTAGAGGTTTTTATTCATGGTGCAATGTGTGTTGCTATTTCCGGAAAATGTTACATGAGTCTGGCCCAGTACAATAGTTCGGCAAACCGAGGAAGATGCCTTCAAACCTGCAGAAGAAGATACAAAGTGATTGATGAGGAAACAGGTGATGAACTTATCATAGACAATAAATTTGTTATGTCACCTAAAGATATGTGTACAATTAAAATACTAGATAAAATTATAAATGCTGGTGTTACAATTCTAAAAATTGAAGGCCGGGCCCGTGGCCCTGAGTATGTTGATACTGTAGTAAGGCAGTACAGAGCAGCTTTAGAACAGATATCTTCCGGAGAGTATACGGAAGAGAATAAAGAGCAATCAGAAAAGAAGCTGAAAAAGGTTTTTAATAGAGGTTTCTGGGAGAATGGATATTATCTAGGAAAAAAACTGGGAGAATGGTCTGGAATTTACGGATCACAAGCTACAACAAAAAAAATTCTGGTTGGCAAGGTAGTGAATTTCTTCAAGAAAAAAATGGTTGTTCAAATCGGTGTTGAATCAGGAGAAATAAAAGTTGGTGATGAAATTGCATTCATAGGTCCAACCACTGGAATTGTATATTCCACTATCGAACAAATTCGTGATGACAATGGCAATGTGGCTGAGTCCATTTCAAAGGGAACCACAGGAACAGTTCTGCTGAAAGAAATTGTGAGAAGAAGTGATAAAGTCTTTCTGATTCAGTTAAGGGCAGCAAAATAAATGAGTAAATTAATTATTGTGATGCATTTTATCTTCTGAAGTTATTAAGGAGTCTATTGAAAGGGAAAGAAATTTTGATTCCAGGAAGTAAGTACATTGCTAATAGGGTATTGATTCTGTCTGCACTTGCCCAGGGCAAATCAATCATTCGCAATGTTCCAGACAATTTGGATATCAGGATTATGAAAAACTCTTTGAAAAATTCAGGCATTTCCATAAATGTAACTTCGGATGTTGAATCTGGTGAAAATGTGCTGGAAGTTATGGGTATAGATTCACCGGAAACTAATCTTAAAGATTCTAGGGAAATAGATGCAGGTGAATCTGGAACTTTTTTAAGATTTGTGCTTGGCTTCGCCTGCCTACTGGAAGGTGAAACTTTTTTAACAGCCGGTTACCGAAACAGAGAAAGGCCCATTAAACCACTGATTAAAGCTCTCTGTGATCTTGGTGCAAACATCACGCCAGCGCAGAATAAAAGTTTGTATCCATTAAGAATAAAAAAAGGATTAACAGGAGGGCAGACGGTTATAGATGGTGAGGTTAGCAGTCAATTCGTTAGTTCATTATTGATAGTAGCACCATTTGCCCAGAATGATGTAGAGATAAAAGTGAACAAACCAATTGTTTCATCTTGTTATATTGACCTGACAATTCGAGAGATGGAAAAATTCGGAGTCTGGGTAAACAGAGAAAAAACAGATGGGTATCATTTGTTCAAAATTAAAGCTGGGCAGAGGTATAAGCCTTCTCATGTTTTCATTCCAAAGGATTGGAGTTCAACAAACTATCTAATTGCTGCATCAGTTATTCTTAGCAAAAAAATCAGTATTCATCAGATTTCTCCTGAAACTAATCCTGGGGAATCAGAATTTAGTGCGATTTTGCAAGGAATGGGCTCTTGTATTGAATTTGGTTCAGGAACTGTATCGATTCAGAAATCAGATATTCTGCATGGTATAGAAGTTGATATGAAAGACAGCCCTGATTCTGTTTTAACTCTTATTGCAGTTGCTTTGTTTGCAGAAGGAACAACAGTTATAAAAAATATAGGTCATTTGATTTATAAAGAAAGCAACAGAATAATACAGGTGGAGAAAGAACTAAAAAAACTAGGAGCTGATATTAGTACTACAGAAAATTCAATTACTATTTCAGGCGGTAATAAGTTGTTAGCTGCTACAACTGAAACTCATAATGACCACCGGCTTGCAATGTGTCTTGGTTTAATACAATTGAGAAACAAAAAGATGAAAATTCGGAACAAAGAATGTGTTGAAAAATCCTTTCCGGAATTCTGGACTTATCTTAGCAAAATAGAGAATGAAGGTGAAAAATGCCTGGTGATTCAATAGGACTTATGTTCAAAGTTACTGTGTGGGGTGAATCTCATGGCTCTTCAATTGGTGCTGTAATTGAAGGATGTCCTCCAGGTGTTGAATTAGATGTGGAGAATATCTCAGAACAGTTAAAAAGACGCAAGCCAGGTGGCAGCAAATTTGTGAGTGGTCGAGTAGAACAAGATAATTTCGAAATTTTGTCTGGTGTCTTTCATGGAAAAACAACAGGAACTCCCATTAGCATTCTTATTAAAAATCAAGGTTTTAACAAAGAAAATTATACAAACATCAGCGAAGTGTTCAGACCAGGGCATGCAGACTATACCTATCAGGCAAAATATGGAATACGAGATTTTTACGGTGGAGGAAGAAGTTCTGCAAGGCTTACTGCTCCAATTGTAGCGGCAGGCGCCATAGCCATGCAGGTGATTAGCAGTCAGAATTCCATTACTATTCAGGCTTATGTTAAAAAAATAGGAAACATTGAAATGAATACAAACTGGTGTTCTGTTAAAAAATCTGATTCACTTGGAAGTTCCATTTTTTTTCCAGACAAACAAAATGAGAAAGAAATTCTTAGACTTCTTGAGAATCTCAAAGAAGAAGGAAATTCTATTGGTGGAATTGTTGAATGTGTTATAGATAATATTCCAGCGGGTCTGGGTGAGCCACTTTTTGATAAACTGGATGGGGATTTGGCTAAAGTAATGGTGGGTTTGAATGCGGTTAAAGGGTTTGAAGTTGGTAATGGATTCAGTTGTGTTGAATTGACCGGTCTGGAAAACAATGATGAGCCTACATTTGTGGATGGAGATGTAAAAACGCTCAGTAATAATTCCGGTGGAATACTTGGCGGAATCTCAAATGGAAACCCAATAGTTTTCAGAGTGGCCTTTAAGGCAACCCCAAGCATTTCACAAAAGCAGAATACAATTGATATTAAAGGAAAAAAACAAGAAATATCAGTTACCGGTGATCATGATGTCTGTGTGGCTATTCGGGCAGTGCCAGTTGTTGAAGCTTTGTCTGCAATTGTTGTTTGTGATCATTTATTGAGATTCCGAGGGCAGTGTGGAAACAAATGAACAATATCAATAACATCAGAGAAGAAATCGATACTGTTGACAGAGAGATTTTGAAGCAGCTTAACAAAAGACTTCAGCTGGTTCACAAAATAAAAGAAATCAAAAGACAGAGCAATATTTCAATAGAAGACAAGAATAGGGAAGAGGAAATTGTTTCCAGTTTAAATCTGGGTGATCTGGATGTAAATTTTGTAAAAGCAATCTACCAATTGATATTTAGTTACTCTAAAGATATTCAATCAAAGTGAATTTTTGATTTATCTCTTCTAAGTAGAAGCTCTTCACTCATTGGTTGTACAGAAAAAGCAAACTTCCCTGGTAAAGTAAAGTATTTTTCAATTTTGAAAGCCAGTTCCTCGAAGAACGAGTAGGATGTGAGGTTTAAGGGCTCCCAATGCACTCGGTCAAAGCTCGGATTATCTTACAGACTATAGATTAACCCCAATCTGTTGTGCAAGTTCTTTTCTAGAAATTGCTCTTTCAACCCTAAGAGGAAGTATTCTGTTGTATATTTTTCTTACCTTCATGGGTTAGCTATCAGAAACTGTTCTTTTCCAGGCAATCAAGGTGCCTGGAAGAGTGTGTGAAAGATATATCATGCTGGCTACCAATGGCATGGAGATTGTGTATTGAGGGCAGATGTTCATTTTGCTGATAAGCGAAAGAGCTAGAAGAATTAAAAGACAAATAACTGCAAACCATCCATAGGATTCGCTAAGTGCCCAGTGGGTAAGAGTCAATTCTTTTTCATCAAGATCTTCAGATTTTTTATGGGTTAGTTTCCATATCCCAGATTTCCAGTGAAGAGGTATGAAAGTAAGAATAACTATCAGAAAACTAGATATTCCAATAATATCATAAATGTGAGAAACACGGCTTCCTCGGTAAACAAAATAGAACATTACGTTCATTAATATCAAGGTTAAATAATTCACTACAGTTAGCATTTTCAGATTTTTCATAATTTCCCCGTTGTATGTTTAAGGTATAAGTTGTAAATATACGCAATTAGTTACAATACCACCGTCACCTTGGGGTCTTACTACTTACACAAGTATACCTTCATGGTTACTGGTAATCATTTATGGGAAGCGTCAATTGTCTTTTGTAAAGAAGCCTTTACTTGAAGAAAAAAATATGAGATTATTACGTGATATACAAAACGCTTTTAGGATGGGGGAAGATGAGAGTAACATTGGTATATCCCAGTTATGGAACAGAGCAGCACTCACTGTATTTTCCATTTGGTCTAGCTTATGTGGCGTCATCCTTATTAAATGCAGGGTTTGATGTTACCGTGGTTGATATGGAGGGTGACAAATTATCTGTTGCTGAAGCTGTGAATCGTACAGTGGATTCATCTCCAGACGTGGTGGCATTTGGTGGTATGGTAACACGATTTCGGTTTGTTCGTGAGTTATCCGGTTTAATTCGGAAGGAACTGCCTGATGCTTTCTTCACTGCTGGAAACAGTGGTGTAACCACAGTACCTGAAATTTATCTGAAGTCATGCGGTCTTGATTGTGTTGTATTAGGTGAGGGTGAGGTAACTTCAGCAGAGCTGGTTTGTGCCTTGAAAGATGGAACGGATTGGAAGAAGGTTGCTGGAATTGCCTGGTTGGAAGATGATTTATTGGTTAAATCGCCACCACGAGAGCCTATAGCAGATCTTGATACCCTGCCTTGGCCAGCATGGGATTTGTTCCCTATAGAAAACTATGTATCAAGCATGGATCACAGGCAGAAAAAAGTCAGACATTTGGAAACTCTTGCTAGCAGAGGTTGCCCTTTCAATTGTGTATACTGTTATCGTATTTATGGACGAAATGTGCGAAGAAGGTCGCCAGAAGCCATTGTGGCAGAACTTGTAGAGCTTGTTAACAGATTTCAAATAGAATACACCGGTTTTCCTGATGACCTTTTCACCAGTGACAAAAAATTTGTAATGGAAACCTGTGCTTTGATGAAAGAGAAATTAC
Source organism: Candidatus Sabulitectum sp. (assembly GCA_029938555.1). Classification (GTDB taxonomy): domain Bacteria; phylum Fermentibacterota; class Fermentibacteria; order Fermentibacterales; family JCC-6; genus Sabulitectum. The sequence continues at coordinate 8,076 of JAOZUR010000020.1, forward strand.
CTGGAATCAAATGGTCTTGTTTGGGTAGGGTAAATACAGTTGACCGAGAAATGCTTGAAGCAATGAAGGATGCCGGGTGTGACTGGATTTCTTATGGCATTGAATCCGGTTGCGATATCATGCTTGAGAAAATGAGAAGAGGGGTTACTGCAAAGCAATGTCTTGATGCTGTTAAACTTACCGAGTCTGTGGGAATTCACGCAGAGGGTAGTTTCGTTATCGGAATGTTTGATGAAACCCGTGACTCTGTTAAGAAAACAGTGGATTTCTGTATAAGCGCGGATATAACAGCCCCAATGCTTTTTGTAACTCCATATCCAGGTACCGCTATTTATAATATGGCTCTTCAAAAAGGGCTAATAGGTGATGTGGAAGAATTCCTAATGAAAATGAACGCAGCTGACGAACTTTTAGTTAATCTTACAGATTTTACTGATACAGAGTTGATGGAACTGCGAGACTGGGCGCAAGGAACAATAGGAAGATCTTATCTTTTTAAAAAGCCCTTTACTAGAATACCAAAACTGTTATGGAAACATTTTAAATTACACGGCTTTAAAGGTCTATTTCATGATATAAAAGCTTTTCTAGCTTCGATTTTTGCGGGATAATAAATATGTCAGAAACTAATGTTAATGTCTGCTCGGTTAACAGGTACTTAGCTCCTTTGCTTCCTAGGGCTATTCTTGTAATTCTTGCTGCTGTAATTTTGCCGAGAATGCTGCTATTTTTCTACCTTGGTGGGGAATTGCCTGCTCCGCCCCGAGATCAACCGCTTTACATACGAGTTGCCGGTCGTCTAGCTCAGGGGGAAGGTTTTTCATTTTCATCAGAACAGGGGTTGGTAAAACATTTAGTAGGAACACTTCATGATCATATTCCATTATGGACAGCAAGTGAAGATTATGTATTTGGTCTTGCACCGGTTGAGCAGCCTACTGCAGTAATGGAACCAGGGTATCCTGTACTGCTGGGAGTTTTCTTTTGGTTATTCGGAGGAATCAGCGGAGCAGTTTTTTCCTTAAATCTACTGTTTGCTATAGCTGGAGCTTTTGCTGTACGAAAACTGGTTATGGATGTTTGGGGTGCTGAATCTGGTCTTATGGCTGCAATCTTGTGGGCTTTGTACCCGCCTTATGTTTACTATTCTGCTTTTGCCATGGGTGAAACTGCTCATTTTGTTATGCTTATGGTGGCAACCATGACAATTTTTTCTGCTGGGCGCGGGGAAAGCAAAGGATTCCTTGCAGGAATTTCCATTGGTTTGTTTTTCCTTATAAGAGCAACAGCCCTTTTTCTTATTCCTTTACAATTGCTCTTTTTGATATGGCGGAAAAGGTGGAAAGCTCTTTTGTTTTATTCTGCAGGATTTTTGCTTGCAGTTTCTCCTTGGGTTGTCAGAAACTGGATATCCATGGGTGAACCTGTTCTTATGCCAACAAAGGGTGTTTTAAACCTTCTCATGAGAAACGATCCTGAAGTTCTGGCAAAAGAAGGAATAACCGTGCCTGAAAATATTCCAGTAAACAATTTAGATCTTCTTGGGTATCATCCAGTTGATTCTATTTCAGGTGAACTTGAAAGAAGCAGGGTATTAGGGGAAGTGGGAAGGACTTATGTTTTAAGTAATCCCAGACTTATGCTTTGGTTAGGTTGGAACAGAGCACTTCATTTTCTTGCTCCTGGAGGAAGTACCTTAGGCGGCTCTGGAAGAATCGCCGGGTTCTTGATTTACCCATTAATGTTATATGGAGTTTGGGGTTTTTGGCGAAACAAATCACACCCAGAGACAATATTTCTTTTTGCACTGTTTATTTTGTATCTTCTTGTGCATGCTATGGCTCATGGCGGAGTTCGTTATCGATTACCGGTAGACGCTGTTTTTCTTATTGGGGTTTCATTGGTAACTTGTTGTAGGGGGGGAAAGAAGTGAAGAGGTTAAAGCGAATTCTTTTCGTTTTTCCAGAGACTAGATATCCGTCAGGTCAACCTCCTTTGGGAATTGCAATGTTATCTGCCGTTGCCAAGCAAACCGGTGCAGAAACTGTTTTGTGTGATATGTCTTTCCAGAAAAAGCCTTTTGAACATTTAAGTAATCTTCTTCAGAGTTTTAAACCTGATGCTGTTTCTATTACAGTGGTCACTCCACAGATTAGAGCTACTCTTTCAGCTTGTGAAGTAATTCGTAAGATTGCACCAGAGGTGTATCTTATGATAGGCGGGCCACATGCTACTGTTTTGCCAATCGAGACACTTGAAACTTCAAAAGCAGATCTTGTTTATTCAGGTGAAGGTGAAATAGCATTTAAACAGCTTTTAGAGGGAACTGATCCCAAGGATATCCCAGGCGCATGTTTTTTCGAAGATGGGAAGGCGATTCTTGTACCTGGTAAACTTCTTGTTGAAAATCTTGATTCGCTGCCTTTACCAGATAGAAGCATTTTTGATATGAAAAAATACTTCAGCACTTGGTATTCCATGGATAGAGTAGATCCATCCTTAAAGGGTACTACAATAATGGGCACTCGTGGTTGCCCTTATACGTGTACTTTCTGTCAGCCTACTTTATCTGAAATTTTCGGGAAAAAAATGCGCAAGCGTTCACCTGAATCTATAATTCAGGAACTGAAACATCTGGTAGAAAATTATTCTATAAACGCATTCATGTTTGAGGATTCTACTTTCATTGTAGACCATAAATGGGTAACAGAAATTTGTTCTTTAATGATAAGCCAGAAATTGAACTTGAAGTGGTGCTGTAATGTTCGAGCTGATCTGCTTACAGAAGAGCTTCTTGACACAATGGTAAGTGCAGGTTTGTCCAAAGTTAATATGGGCGTAGAATCTGCTTCACAGAGAGTTCTAGATGATATTTACAGAAAAGGAATTACCGTTGAAGGAGTGAGAAAAGCTCTTCGATTGTGTCATTCCCGTGGGCTATTTGTTCAAGGGTATTTCATGCTGGGGGCACCAGGTGAAACTGTTGAAGAAATGAAACTAACAATAGATTTTGCCACCAAGGAGCCTTTTGATGATGCTCTTTTTGATATCACAACGCCATTTCCTCACACGGAACTTTGGGAAATGTCTAAAGAGTTGATAAATGCAGATTATTCAGAGTTTGATTGTTTTCATAAAAGTGTTTATACCCTTGATGGAATCACGGCTGAACAGATAGAAAAACTAAAAAGAAATGCCTTCTGGAAATTCTATGCTCATCCAGCAAGGATTCTGAAAACTGTACGAACCGTTCTTGGACCTCGAAATTTCAAAAGAACGTTGCTTAAGGTAAGGAGAGTATGAGAGAACTAACTATTACCATTGACGATGGAGGAATGCATCCAGCAGTGAATTCAGCAATTCAAAAGTGTATTGAATCGGGTGCAGTGAATAGAATTAGCATAATGGCCACAGGTAACAGTTTTGCAGATGCCAGTATGATGGCCATGATGGGAAGCATTCGTGTTGCCGCTCATCTGGATTGCTGTCAAGGACCATTTCTTTTAAAGGAAAGCAGTTTTCCAGAATCATTTGTAGCATGGCACAAGCTGGGTGATTCTCTAGCAGAATCAGTTAAGCGCGAGTGGGCTGCTCAAATTGAAATGGTTCTTTCAACAGGCGGTGTTGTTACAGCCCTTGATAGCCACAAACACCTGCATAATCTTCCTGCATTGCATGATGTTATTATTTCTCTTGCAAAAGATTATGGAATCAGAACAGTCAGGTCAGCAGTACTGCCCGATAAACTTATGAGGTTTCCTGCTGGTTTAAAACTAAACAATCTAGGTGTTGATTTAAAGAAAAAAATAGAAGCAGCAGGGCTTGTTACAACAGACAGAATGCTTGGATTTGGGAAGGCAGGGAAAATAAATAAAAAGTACCTATCTAAGTATACTTCACTTTGTAAAGATGGTACTACAGAGGTTGTAATGCACCCAGCTACAGAAAATATCTGGTCTTCAGGGCAACCCGAAGAGTTAAAGTTGATGACCTCTGATTGGTTTGGTGACTGGTGCAAAGGAAAAAGCTAGAATTCTATGTTCTTCTAACTGCACTTCTGGTTAGGCTTGCAGTTTTTGGTCTTGCAGCAAGTGGTTTTTTTCTGGTAGGCGAAGGACGGGTTCAGGCTAATTTGGCCGAGAACATACTTGCAGGAAGAGGTTTTTTACTTTCTGAATCAATGTTTCATGATGCTGACCCAAGAAGAGATGCTCAGCTTGCTTTCTTCCGGGAAACAGGTGGTTTTTATGGGGCACTTCTTCCTGAAAAACCAACATCGTTTCTTGTTCCCGGTTATGCTTTGTTTGAAGCTTTTATTTTTCTGATCACATCCTCTGGCAACCTTCTTGCAGTAATTGGTTTTCAGCTTATCCTTGGAGTTCTCACTGTTTACTTAGGCATGAAACTCGCATGGCGTTTTCTTTCAGGGCGTTGGTATATAGCAGCTGCAATTTTCATGGCTCTAGATCCTTATGAATTATATTATCAAGCAATCCCTGCAACACAGGCTCTTTTTTCATTGCTTTTTGTAGCAGGTCTTTTGCAATCACTTCGTTTTCTTGAGAAACCTGCTGTTTCAAGAGCAATATTTACAGGATTACTGTGGGGGAGCACTTTTATGGTGCGCCCTGCTGCTCTTCCAATGGTTTTATGGCTTGCGGTTGTTGCTATAGTTGCTTTTAAGTTCTCAAAAAAGGTATTTATTCCATTGCTTGTTATGTTGATTTGTTTTGGTTTAGTTTTAACTCCGTGGGCGCTAAGAAATAAGAATACCATGGGACGCTATCAGGTTTTACCACTTCAAGGCGGAGTTCAGATGTGGGAATACAACGGTCGAATCTTTACCGATGCTTTTCTTAATGAACACAAAGGTGCAACTCTTCTTTACGGACCAGTGCGAGACACATGGTTATCAAAGTTAAAACGCCCGGAACTTGCTGAATTTCCTGAATTTACAACTGAATCAGAGTTTGAAAGAGACAGTACTCTGTATTTCCGCCAGAGTGAATTCATAAAATCAAACCCAGGTCTTTTTCTTCATCTTTCCGCCTGTAGATTTGCTGAATTTTTTAAACCGTTTCCTTTGAACGATTTTTCACCGGTACATACAACGCTCGGAATTGTTTCATTCTTCTGGGTTGGTATTTTCTTTTTTGCAGGTACTTTGCTTTTGATTCCCATGGGAAAACATGGTGTTTATATTTCGGGAGTGATTTTGGGATATATACTGATGCATCTTTTGACTGCTTCTGGTACTCCTCATCGTGTAGCTCTCGATATTCCACTTGTAATTGCTTCTCTTGTTGCTGTTAAGTATTCTGTATTAAGATATAAAGTGATGAAAAAAGCTACATGAGAATTCTTGTTGTGAAAACTCATGCATTCGGAGATTCTTTGCTTGCTACAGCTGCAGTTTCAGCATTGATAGATTCTGGGAATAGTGTTTCAGTTTTATCAGGTCCTTCATCTGTAGATGTTTGGAACAGACTGCCGGGAATAGAGTTAGTCATTCAATCTCCAGTACCCTGTTCATTTTTGAAACTATTTTGGTGGTCACTAAGAAATAAATTGACAGGTTTTGATAAAGTTATTCATCTTGGTTCCTCTAAGAAAGTTTATTATTGGCTTCGCTTATTGACTGGTTCTGATGTAATAAGTGGAGGAGATGGCAAAACAGGTTTTGGTCTAGCTAGGCCTGCTGCACTTGATTATTGCAGAATTGCAGGAGTTTCAAATGCAAATCTGAGACCAGTTTTCCCATTAACTCACATAGAAATCTCCACTGCTGAAAAATTCACAGGAAGCTCTTCCTATATTGTGCTTGCCCCTGGTGGCGCAAGAAATGCAAGAGATTTTGTGCCCTTGAAAAGGTGGCCAATGTCTTCCTGGCAAAAGGTTTCTCTTGCTTTACAGGCAAGAGGGTATAAAGTTATTCTTATCGGCGGCCCATCTGACAGAAATGAAATCTCTTCAGTTACCGGTTTGAATCTTGCAGGAAAGCTCTCATGGGGTGAGACTGCAGCTGTGATTTCAAAAGCAACAATGTTTGCTGGAAATGATAGTGGTCCAGCACATCTTGCAGTTGCAACAGCAGTGCCCGTTCTGGTTTTATTCGGGCCCACAGATCCTGAAGCTTTGTATGAGAAGGGCAGTATTGTTCCTGTTTGTGGAACAGTATCCTGTTCACCTTGTTATTCAAATAGTATCTTTCCAGGTTGCAAAGGAGACGAGGATTGTATGACTTCAATTAATACCGAAATGGTTATTGATACCCTGGAAGGGATGCTTCATAAATGAAAGTAACAGCTTTAAATCCACCATTTTTGCCATTATTCAGCCGAGGTCAGAGAAGTCCTGCTGTCACAAGAAGTGGCACTCTTTATTACCCTATCTGGCTTTCGTATGCTGTTGGTGCCCTTGAACAGGCTGGGCATAGTATTCAATTTATTGATGCACCTGCTATGGACCTGGATGGAGAAACAACTTTAGAAAAAATCAAGGAATTCTCTCCTGAATTGATCATAGTGGATACCTCAACTCCTTCCATTATAAACGATGTTAAGTTTGCTGATTCTTTAACAGAAGAAGTTGGTTGTTCTGTTTTTATTACAGGAACACATCCATCTGCTCTGCCTGAGGAAACAGTTCTTCTTGGTTCTAAATTTACTGGGGCAATTCTTGGGGAATATGAAAAACCTCTGCTGAAAATAGCAGAAGCTCTTAAAAACAATCTGACAATTGAGGGCATTTCGGGAACAGCATTAAGATCAGAAGACGGTGTATCAGTCACACAGCCTGATGGATACCTTTCAGATCTTGATTCTTTGCCTTTTGTTAGCTCGGTTTATGCAACACATCTTCCAGTGGAAAGATACAATAATCCTAATGCTCTTCACCCACAGGTGATGATTATGGGAGGAAGAGGTTGTCCTAATCATTGCAGTTTTTGTGTGTTCCCACAGATGCTTACTGGGCGATTTTACCGAAGTCGCTCTGTTCAAAATGTTGTTGCTGAAATGAAATGGGTTCAAGAAAATATGCCAGAAGTTCAGGCAGTATTTTTCGAAGACGATACTATTGCTGCTGATATGAAAAGACTTAGATTGCTTTCTGAAGAAATAATAAAGCAGAAAGTTACTATTTCATGGACATGTAACATGAGAGCGACAGCAGATTATAAAACACTTGATATGTGTCATTCAGCTGGGCTTCGCTCTGTTTGTGTTGGTTTTGAAAGTGGTTGTAATGAAATTCTTGAATCCATGAGAAAAGGGTTAAAGACCGGTCAAATGACAGAGTTTATGGACAATGCCCGCAAGGCAGATATTCTTGTTCATGGTTGTTTTCTTTTTGGAATTCCAGGTGAAACTAGAGATACTGCTAACAGAACTCTTAAGTTCGCTTTAAATCTTAATCCAGATACAGCTCAATTTTATCCACTCATGGTCTATCCAGGAACTGATGCTTATTCTGATGTTCAGAAAGCAGGTTTGCTTGATGCGTCCAGCTGGAGAGACTGGTTGAAAGAAGATGGCACACATGCTTGTGTGGTTAAAACACCGGACATGACATCTGATGATCTTGTTGAGTTTTGTAATTACGCAAGAAGAAAGTTTTACTTAAGACCGGGTTACATGATAAAAAAAGCATGGCGTAGTATTTGGGACAAAGGGGAAAGGCATCGAACTCTTCTTGCTTTTCGAACTTTCCGTAAATACATATTCAGGCGTGGAAATGGCTGAAATCTCTGTAGTTGTCCCTTTCAGGGGTGAATGGAACAGTTTGATTCCCACATTAATAGCATTGAATCAACAGACCATTCGATCCGTTTTATCTGTTGTTTTGAGTGTGGACGGGCACGAGCCCCCGCCACCTGCCATTGAAAAACTTGTTGATGTTTTTGTTACTGGACCTCAGGCTGGGCCTGCTTCAGCAAGAAATAGAGGGTGGCGTCAGACAGATACTCCATTCATTTTGTTTACTGATTCTGATTGTGTACCACAGGCTAACTGGGCAGAAAAGATGTTTTCAGTTCTGAAAAATGAGTATGACGCAGCAAAAGGAGTATATTCTAAAGGTGGAACCCGACTGATACAAAGACTGGCTCAGGTAGAGTTCGAGGAGCGATATCGTCTTATGAATAAGTCGGAGGTTCTTTATCTTGCTGATACTTATTCTGCTGGTTTTCACAGGGAATGGTTAGTTAAGCTTAATGGTTTTGATGAAAGTTTCCCTTTACCTGAACACGAGGATGTTGATCTTTCCTGGAGGCTTGTAAAAGCTGGAGGGAAAATTGGGTTTGCAGCCCAAGCTATGGTAGCTCATACCCACAGGAAGAGCTGGTCAGAGTATTTTAAGATGAAGTATCGCCGTGGAAAGTGGAGGATTATTCTGGTAAAAAGTTACCCTGCAAGAGTTGTAAAAGATGGGTATACTCCGCAGAGCTTGAAACTGCAGATGCTTTTGTCTTTTCCGGTTATTGTTTCATTGGTTCTACTTCCTGTTTACCCAGTTATAACATCCATCGTATTGTTGCTCTTCCTACTGTTTACGCTTCCTTTAATGTATACTGCACTTCTCACTGATTCTTCAGTTTGTTTTGCTGTTCCATTTTTTGCGTTATGGAGGGCTCTTGCTTTGTTTTCTGGTGCACTTGTTGGGTTAAAGAAGGGGCGTAAATAGTGTTTGCTCCTATTCGCCGACAACAAAGAATCTATATTCTATTTCTGCTAGCAGCTGATGTGATCACAGTACCACTTTCCTTGTTTATAACTTGGTACATAAGAACCAGTTGGTTATCAGAATTCTTGCCAGGTTTTACCCATACAATTTCTATCTACTTAGCAACAATTCCAGTTCTTCTTCTTTTGTGGTTAATTTCATGGTGGTCTGCTGGTATGTTTGAGCTGGGAACCCAACAGGCTGCTTTTTCCGGTCTGGCAAGGCGAATGCGCGCTGCTTTTTATTTAACAGTTGCTGTTATGGCAGCAAGTTATCTTGTAAAAATGGACTATTCAAGAATAATGTTACTTATATTCATTCTTTTGTCACAGCCTGTAAACATTTTATTAAGGAAGCTATTCAGTTCCATCTCTCGTAAAGTTGCTCCAATCAAGGAATCACCAGCTACGTTGGTGATTGGTTCAGGTGAGTTTGCAGAGAGAGTAATTACTTCTTTGAATAAATTCCCAGAGCCAAGACATAAAATTAAAGGTGTTCTGGTTGAAAATACTGATGTTTCTCAAGAAATTGCAGGTGTGAAGGTAATAGGGCAACCGCGGGATTTACCAAGATTGGTTCAAAGTTTATCGATTGATGAGGTTTTCTTTGCCAGTGGTTCCATGAGTCGAACAGATATGTTGAAAATAGTGAATTCGGTTCAAAAGCAAGATGTTGTTTTTATGTTGGTGACGGATCTTTTTGAAATAGTTACCGGGGTCGGTGATTTAAGCAGTATATCCAGAATGCCAGTTGTGGAAATTGGTTCATCACACAAAGGTATTTTTAATAGTTTTACCAAGAGGTTGATGGATTTACTTATGTGTCCTATTCTTATTGTCCTTCTTGCTCCGCTCATGGCTGCTATCTGGGTTATTCTTGCGTTAAAACACCAGGGATCTCCGATTTTTAAACAGACTCGTGTTGGACGATATGGAAAAGATTTTACTCTTTACAAATTTAGAACAATGAAACCTGAAGCGAATGAGTATGAAGTTGCACCGGTTCATAAAAACGATTCAAGGGTGACAGGAATAGGTAGATTCTTAAGGAAAACAAGTCTTGATGAACTTCCTCAGTTGTTTAATGTTCTCAGGGGCAGGATGAGCATGGTCGGGCCAAGGCCTGAAATGGATTTTATCGTAAGTAGTTACAATGCCTGGCAAAGAAGACGACTTGATGTAAAACCTGGAATAACCGGCTTGTGGCAGATCATGGGTAGGAAAGATCTTCCTCTTCATGAAAATCTTGAATACGATTTTTACTACATGAGAAATCAATCAGTTATGCTTGATATGGCAATTCTTGCAAGAACGGTTGTTACTGTGTTAAAAGGAAGGGGAGCATACTGATTACTAATATTGCACTTTATGCTTTGATTGGAATTGGGATACTTACTGGTACTGCACAAACAGGAATTGGCGTTTTTCCTGCAGCATGGAGTGATGATGCTTTTTCTTGCATGCAATCACCAGCAGGTATGGGTCGAATAGAGTTTCTGGAAGTAGCTGCAACTGGATTGGTAACAGACGACCATGGAAGTGGTTCTTTTGCTGCTGTACAACCTCTTGGTTTGTCTGGATTTCATGTTGGCGTAGGTGCCGGGTGGAACAGTATTAATAATACTGGAACTGGTCAAGTCTCGGGTAGTTACATTATTGCAGGAGATCCCATCGGTTTTATGGCAGGTTTGTTTGGTCCTAGTCTTACCACAGGTTTTTCAGCTCGGTATTTACACTCGGATAGTTCAGAAGTTAATTCTTTTGATTGTGACGCAGGGGTTCAATTTTCTCTTTTTCCATCGTCAGCTGTGGGAGTTTCAGTAATAAATATTCTTGACAACAGGGTTTTTACCACAGGTTTCAGCCATGTTTTTAATAGGAATTTAATAGTACATACAGCATTATCTGAAGGCAAGTGGCAGGTGGGAGCGGGGCTTATGATAACAAGAAAACTCCAGTTGTATGCGGGAACCAACAAAAAAAACAATGTTCATTCTGGGTTCACATTTTCAAATGGAAACTGGAAGTTCGGTTACGGAGCTGTATTTCAAGAAAATAGTGTAAATCATGTCTTTGGTTTATCAAGGAGGTTTCAGTGACAGTTTTGCTCATTGTATTTACTCTTTTTGCCCAACCTGATATTGAAGATAGCACTTTTGATCCAGCTTTGTTTTTTTATGCCACAGCCTCAGCGGATCTTGAATCCGGAATGAAATCTCTTTCTGCTGATACACTTCTTGTTTTTCCGCAGGTTTCTTTCATTAATGAATGGGTAAGCTTAAGTTCTGTAAGTGCCATGACTTATTCTGAAGATACAACTGTTACTTTTTTCCAGCCTGTTAGTGCAGGTGCTTTTTTTAAGTGGCCAGGGTCACCATGGATCGGTACAGGGGTTTCTCTCAGGCTCTTAAGTCCATTCATTCCAGGCCTGAACAAACCTGTACTCGAGTGGCAACCCTACTCTATGAATGATTCCACAGTTGTTACGCTTGAAGCAGGAGGGCTTATGGGGTTTAAAGGGTTTTGGAATCAATCTGGTGATAGCCTTTCATGGTGTGGAGTGAATTCTCCATGGCTGGGTTTTGGTTCTGTTGGTTGGAATAGGGTATTACAGGATACTTCCAGCCTTGAGGTCTATAGTGGTTTTCTTGATTTACAGGTGGTACAACCTTGGTTCCTTTTTGTAAACGAAGGTTCAAGGTGGACATATCTTACAGAAGTAAGAGGTTGGAAAACTCCATCAATGTTTGATCTATCTATGGAAATTGTTCCGATGATTTATTTTGAAGAAGATTCAAATGCTTATGGCATCACCACATACCTAAATGGAAAAAATACAGCTATCAGTGGATCGTTACAAGCTCTGTTTAATTCGTCTAATTATTCAGAACCATCTTTTTCAGCTGGATTAGATGTTCTTTCCCAGGCAGGCATAAACTGGGCTGTGAAAGCTGACTATGATCAACTGAAAGATTTATACGCTGAGATTTCAGGTTTTTATTTAATGTCGCCTGCTGGTTGCGGTGCCTCTCTTGAATTGATTGATCATAACCTCCGAGTAACTTCCACTGCGTTGTATTCACCAGTTCCAGGGGTTGCAGCAGAATTTTCAGTCATGGCAGATGTTAGTTGCGATTCTCCGAAACCTGGTTGTATTTTTCGTGTATATGGATCCCGTGAAAGCTTTTCATCAGTTGTTACTGTGGATTGGAACGATGGTTCTACTACTTTGGGTCTGGAGGTCTCTGCATGGATCGACTGATTGTTTTATCTTTGCTGTTGTGTTCCTGTGCTGTTTTTGTGCCTGCAGAAAAATCAGACACAGATCAGATGATTTTTTATAATGCTGCTGCAGCCAGGGTTCAACTGGTTGGAGACTGGAATAATTGGGGGGGGCTAACTGAGGCTACAGCTCTGGTTGACCCTTCCTGTGGAATAATGAATAATGAGGACGGATTTTGGAAAGTTTCTCTGCCTGAAGATTTAAGCAAGGGAAGATATAGATATGCTTTTCTGGTGAATGGGTCACAGTTTTTTTATGACCCGTTGAATCCCGAGAGGTCCATGTTTAATCAACATGAGGTTTCTGTTCTTTTGATAGACTGACACGAGAGGGGTTTGGTTTGGCTTCTGTAAAATTTGTTGGTGTAAGTAAAGTTTATGGGTCTGATTCAAAAGCGCTTACCGATTTTTCACTTAATGTGAAAGATGGTGAATTTGTAGTTCTTGTTGGACCAAGTGGTTGCGGAAAATCAACTACTCTCAGGGTGCTGGCTGGTCTTGAAGAAGCAACAGCAGGTAGAGTTTTTATAGATGGAAATGACATCACTGATGAAACACCTTCTAAACGGGATATTGCAATGGTTTTTCAAAATTATGCACTTTATCCACATATGACAGTTTTTGATAACATGGCGTTTTCTCTAAAAATGCGAAAGATACCTAAGGATGACATTAAACAAGCTGTTATGGAAACCGCCGAGATTCTTGGGATTTCCCAGTATCTAGAAAGAAAACCAAAGGCTCTTTCTGGTGGGCAGAGGCAGCGTGTTGCATTAGGTCGTGCTATTGTAAGGCACCCCAAGGCATTTCTTTTTGATGAACCACTTTCTAATCTTGATGCAAAACTTCGTGTTCAAATGAGGAATGAGCTTGCAAGGCTTCATTCTAAGTTGAAAGCAACAATGATTTATGTAACTCATGATCAGGCTGAAGCCATGACTTTGGGTGATCGAATTGTTGTTCTTAAAGACGGTTTTGTTCAACAGGTAGCTCCACCACTGGAAGTGTATAACAACCCATGTAACAAGTTTGTTGCAGGTTTTATTGGTAGTCCAGCAATGAATTTCTTTAAAGCTCAAGTATCGAATTCTATTCTTAAGACAATAAACGGTTCAATGAAAATTTCAAATATAGATAATGGCAGTTATACCATGGGCGTTCGTCCGGAAGATATTGTTGTTTCCGAACAGGGCAAGTTTGGTTTGTCCGTTGAAGTTGTGGAAACCTTGGGTAATGAAAAGGTTATCATTGGTACCACTTCCAGTGATGAACAGATTACTGCAAGGTGTAAACCTGACATAGATGTGATTCCAGGAGGAAATCTTAAATTTGATTTTGATGTCAATAGAATTCATTTTTTTCATACTGACGGTATTGAGAAAAAAGTATGATTTTGTTTACTTCACTTGTTATTGCTCTTGTGGTTTCTCTTTTTGTCACTCCATTAATGAGCCGACTTGCTAGTAAATGGGGGTTTGTTGACGGAAAAGAGAAAAAAGGGTCTACAGGTATTCCTGTTTTGGGTGGAGTAGCAATTTTTGTCGGTTTTAGTGCTTCCATAATTGCAGGTATGATTATTTTTCCCAGTCTTCCTGGCGATAATGTTACTGACACAGCCCTTTCCTGGCAATCAGTATGTATTCTTGTTTTAGTCTCTGGTTTTCTTATGGCACTTGTGGGTTTTCTTGATGATCGATTTGAATTGTCGCCAGGTATTAAGCTTCTGTTTCACTCTATTGTAGCTGTTATTGTGGGAGTTGTTTTTATCATTAACGGAGCACATGTCAGACTTTTTCTAGATGGTAGCGCTATAGCTTGGCTTGCGGCTCCTCTTACGTTATTATGGCTTTTGGGTATTACAAATTCAATTAATCTTCTTGATCATGCTGATGGGGTTACTGCTGGTGTATCTGCAATTGCAGCTATGTTTTTTGCTGCTCTCAATTTTATGCATGGAAATCCATCAATTGCTTTTATCAGTGTTGCTCTTGCTGGTGCATCAATTGGTTTTTTATTTTTTAATTTCCCACCAGCATCTACTTTTATGGGTGATTGTGGTTCTAATTTTTTAGGTTTTATGCTTGGTATAATTGCAATACTGGGTGTTTATACTCCCCGTGGCTCAATTCCATATCTGGCTGTTCTTTCACCAATTCTTATTCTTACTGTACCTTTTGTGGATACTATTATGGTTCTTTTGTATCGAAGGAAAAAAGGTGCTCCGTTATTTCAAGGTGATAAAAACCATTTGGCTCACAGACTTATGAGAATGGGTTACTCAAGAAAAATCACAGTTATCATGCTTTATATTTTTTCTATAATACTGGGAACAACTGCTCTTTTACTTCCCACGCTACAACCTTACCAAGCAGTGCTTGCATTTGTTAATGCCCTGGGAGTAATAGGTATTTTTACAATATTTGTGTCTCACGGCGAGAAAGGTAATTTGTAATGAATTCAAAGATTTCATTAGTTTTTCTGATTTTATTGGTTGTGGTAATGTTAGGTGTAGTTTTTGGAGTAATGACTAATAGTAGAAACAGTATTCTTGTTAAAGAAATTTTTTATGTGGCAGGTGGAAGTATAACTTCTATTCTTGCAGCTGTTTTGCTTTTTATTGGTAAACCTTTTTACAGTGATAGAATTCCAAAATTATCTTTGATTTCTGTTTCTGCTATTTTACTTTTTATGGTGGTTAGGCATTTTACTGGAATAGAATCTCCCAATGGCCCTTTTACATTTCTTATGCTTCTATCTTTAGTGGCTCTTACTGGGTCTTCTCTTATGTTTATCAACCAAAATCACATTAAATTATTTATTCAGATTATGCTCGGTGCTGTTTCTTTAATGTTTCTTTATGCAATCATGCAGTGGCAAGGTATAAATGTGTTTGCCTGGGATGCGGCTCTTACAAAAGGTGGGCGAAGTACCGGAAGTTTGGGTAATCCAAATCTGTTAGGTGGTTTTGCTTCTGCTTTGATACCTCTTGGTGTCGCTTATTTCTTTTCTCTTACAAAACTATCTAAATACAATAAAATTAGTTTTGTTTTAATATTTGTTGTACTGGCAACCCTCACAGTGGTAGCAAGTGGAACTAGAGGAAGTCTTATTGGAGTTGCTGCTGGCTCTTTTGTTCTTCTTTTTTGGTTTGTAAAGAACAATACTATATCTCTCAAGAAAGTTATTCCTTTTGTTCTTTTTACTTTGGTTGTAATCTCTGCCGTTACTATTCCAATGAGTACTAGACTTGCAGAACTAGATCCCACGGTTGAAGATCAGGGAACCTTGCAGGTAAGAAAAATAATTTGGTCTGGGGCATTTCAGCTTTTCAAAGAGAGTCCTGTTTTAGGTCACGGACCAGGTTCATTCCAGATACTTTTTCCAAAGTATCGTAATCCATTTTATAGCATTCTTGGAGTCAGCCATAATACTCTTCATGCACATAGTGAGTACCTTGAAATCCTTGTGGATATAGGGTTAATAGGGCTTTTGTTTTGGGGTCTTGCCGCATGGGGATTTAGATCTAAGCTTAAAGGTGCTAATCTTCTAAGAGCAGGTGCTTTCGCCGGATTGATTGCAATGCTGGCAGAGGGTTTCGTTTCGGTTCACCTAAGGTGGCCTCCAACGGCATGGTTGTTTGCAACTCTTGTTTTAATTTTCCTCGGCAGTGACAGCAAAACAATCAAACCTGAAAAAATTCATAAACTTGCAGCATTTGTTATTCTATTTGTGGGTTTAATTCTTGCAGGCGGTTTGATTGTTCATTATTTACCTCTTTCTAGATCGTCCGTTCTTGTTTTTAATGGAAAAGATGTTTTTCTTGCTAATACAGAAAGAGCAATGAACAGTGCATATTCCTCAGCAGCACAATGGTCTAATTCCGGTGATGAAGGCGCATTGAATGCAGCTGTAATTCACTGGCAAAATGCATCACTTTTTGCTGACAGTGCGGTTTTCTATTCCAGGGAAGCTACTGAAGCGTATCCTTATGATTTAGGTGCATGGTATGCCCTTGGAAGTGCTCGTCTTACAAGGTACATGGTAATGGAAGTTCCAGTTCCTGCCATGCGAGCTGCGCTGGAAGCTTCTGGGTATAACGTAAGATATACTGATTTACAGATACAGAATGAACTGCTTGCTGGAATGGCTGCATATGATACTCTTATTACAATGGCACCGGATTATGCTGAAATTCATAACAATTTTGCTTTGGGGTATTCTAATCTTGCAATGCTTGATGAATCAATGAATGAGTTATACAAGTCTTATGAAATACACGCACACCGAAGGGATGATTATTTTAATCAGGTTTCCGCGTTGTTGAAAGTTCAGCCTGTTTCAATTTCAGGTGCAACACTTTTTTATCATCATTTACTTGCTGGTTTCGATAACTCCATTACCGGTATTAAACTACAGCAAAATCAAATCTCAATGTTTAATAGTATTTATTTTTTAATATCTTCTCAGCCAGAAAATGAAGAAATTCTGGTAGATAAATTTTCCAGGTTAACAGCAGAATATATTCCTGCTGAAAGTCAGGCATCTTTTATTCAACTGATTACACATTTTAATGAGTATTCACCATTTGAACAATGGCACGATGAATCTATTTTTTCAATGAGTGATTTCGATGCTCTTGAATCAATAAAGAATATGTGTGTTGCTTCTGCTTTTAATGGAAGCTGCTTCCCCACAGTTTTGTTATCGAATCGAGAATTTTACGCATATCCAGCCGTTCTCCTTTCTCAGGCTCAGTGGAGCCCCGAGGCATTTGATCAGGTAATGGATATCTTTCTATATCAGATTCAAATTGATCGTAATCTGGATGATGCTAATTCTCTTATCTACAGTGATAGGTTCAATGGAACAGTTCAACAGGATGTTGAGGAAAAAGTAAGAGCGGTTAGAATGGCAGTTGGTGGAAGTAGAGCTGCAATGAGGCAAGGTTACAGCACTCCATGGCTTTCTGGCAGTTTGCCTGATCTAATTTCAGACAGTTTGTTTGTCAGGATGAATTCTGATAGTTTAGAAAGTATCTGGTATCAGATGGAATTGCGAATGAATTTCCTTCTTGTGACTTCTTACTGGTGGGATTACAATATTTTCGCATCCTCACAAAATCAATATCTGCTTGATAGAATTTTTTACAACCGAGATATGATTCGTCTTCTAGAGCCAGTTTCATGGTCATCAATTGTCTCTAGGATTTTGAGTGAGGAGATAGACAGAATCAGTCTCTTTACAGATGGTGCTTGTCCTGCTAATGTTTCTATTTTAAAAGATGATCTTGTTGAGGGGCAACATCGAGTACCAGCACCATAAATGTAATTGAGTACAGCTAAACATATTGGTGGCACTTGATATAATTCATGTATTTCTTTAGATTACCTATACTTGTGCTTACACTGGCATGGGCGCGTAGCGCCCATTTTTGTTATAAAGCTGATCTTTTATCAGCAATTATGGAGGTATGACTTTGGCTCATGATGATGTACTGGAACATGTTGAAGAAATAGTTGCAGAGTCTGGACTTCTGCTGGTTGACACAAATCTGTTTCAAGCGGGGCATAGGCGTATTCTTCGGGTACTTGTTGATAAAGTGGGAAGAGTTGGGCTTGATGAATGCGCAGCAGTATCGCGCTCTATTGCAAATACAATTGAAACTCTAGAGCTTATCAGTGGGGCATTCACACTTGAAGTTAGTTCTCCAGGCATTGGAAGACAACTTTCCACAGAGAACGATTGGATTCGTTGCGTTGGAAGAAAACTAGATATAAAAACAGAGTCCGAAGAATTTACAGCAGTTCTTGCGAATTATTCAGACGGGCTTTTGACTTTTGAAGACGGAAAAGTAACTGATTTTGATAACGTACTTTCCGCCAGAGAAACAATTTAACAGGAGGGATCAATTGGCAGATTTTGAGAGAGTAGATGCTCTCGCCGGTCTGGTGAGGGAAAAAGGGGTGAACAGAGAGATTCTTCTCAGAAGCCTTCATGCTGGTCTTGCCAAAGCATCTCTAAGAGAGTATGGCGAGGAGCAGGATATTAAGGTTGCCTGGGAAAAGGGCAGTGGTGACATTCGTATGGAAGCTTTGAAAACTGTTGTAGAAAAGGTTGGACGACGAAAATCACATGTAGAGATTGAACTGAAAAAAGCAAGAAAACTTGATAAAAATTGTGAAGTTGGTGACGAGGTTGCTGTTCCCATTAAAATTACTGATTTTGGAAGAGCAGCAGTGAATGAGTTCAGATCCGAATTTCTTCTTCTAGTTAAATCCGCTGAGAGAAATCAGGTTTGGAAAGAATATGAAGATAGAATTGGTTCAATACTTGCTCGGTGTAGAGTTCAACAGGTTTACAGGAACAGAATTCTTGTTCAGGTGGCTGGCAGCATAGAAGCAGTTGTTCCATCAGATGAACGATCCCGTGGGGAAAGGTATGACCAAGGCGATTCAATAACTCCAGTTCTTATTCGGGTCGAACGACCTGAAAGTTTAGAGCCGCAGCTTGTTTTATCCCGGGCAACGCCTGACCTTGTTAAAAGACTTTTTGAAAGAGAAGCACCTGAGATCGAAGAGGGTATTGTAAATATTAAGGTTATTGCAAGAGAACCAGGAGTCAGGTCAAAAATAGCTGTTTCAAGTACTGATCTTCGAATCGATGCAGTTGGTGCTTTTGTTGGAGTTAAGGGAACTAGAGTTCAATCAGTTATGCGTGAACTTAACGGTGAAAGAATCGATATTCTTCCATGGACTCTGGACAAACATGTACTTGCATCTCAGGCTCTGGCACCTGCAACGGTTTTGAATATGGAATCTGAACAATCTTTCAACAGAGAAACAGGGGAAATGGAAGATATTCTTGTTGCAGTTGTTCCAGATGATCAACTTTCTCTTGCAATCGGCAGAAATGGACATAATGTTCGTCTAGCTGGCCAGCTTGTTCAGCGCAGAATCGACTTGAAAACACAGAGTCAGTGGCAGGAAGAGAATCGATGGGTAGATATGCTCAGGGTAGATGTAAGTGAATTGCCCAGTGTGAACGAGAAACTTGCCAGCAGGTTGAGTTTGGCTGGTTATGATTCAGCTCAGCATATTATCGATTCAAACAGAGACAAACTTCAGGAAGTTCAAGGTGTTGGTCCTGTGAAACTTACTCAGTTGTTGAAAGAAGCTGCTGATATTGTTCATGAGAGAGTACACCAGGTAGAGGTAGCTAAAAAACTAGAACAGAATAATTCGTCTGAATCTGATAAAGAAGCAGAGGAAGTCACTGATAACAAGGAATAAATCCAGTTCGGAAGAGGTGATTTTCTTGACAGAAGAAAAAACGACACAGAAACAAAGAGTGTATGAGCTGGCTAGGGAACTTAATATTTCCAGCGAAGCACTTTTAAAAGTATTAGAAGAGCTTAACATTGAAGCTAAAAGTCATATGAGTACAGTTGTGCAAGATGATATTCTCAAAGTCACTGCGCAATTTGAAAAACAAAAAGCTGAGGCAAAAACCAGGGCAACAAAAAAACGCAAGAGAAGACGCAGAAAAAAGAAAACAGTAGTTTCAGCAGAAACTGTGAAAAATGTTAAAAAAATTCTTGCTAAAATGGATTCAAGCGGTGCTAGAAACCGAAAAAGTAAAAAAGTCAAGTACCGAAAAGAGAAACAGGAAAGGCACGAAGAGCAGAGAACTTTTGAAGACGGTGAAGAGAAAATTCTCAAAATCACTGAATTTACAAGTCCTTCAGAGCTCGCACAGCAGATGGGGCAACCTGTCAATGTGATCATTGCATCCTGCATGAAGCTTGGTGTTATGGCCACTGCAAACCAGAGACTTGATGTTGATACAATTACTCTTGTTGCAGAAGATCTAGATTTCCAGGTGCGAGAAGTGAGCGAGTTTGGGGCTGAAGCTCTCGAAGAAGCAAGAGTATCCGATTCCGATTCAATAGAAGAGGAAAGACCTCCAGTAGTTACGATAATGGGTCATGTTGATCATGGTAAAACTGCTCTTCTTGACAGAATACGTTCTGCCAATGTAATTTCAACAGAATCTGGTGGAATCACCCAGCACATTGGTGCTTATGTTGCAACAGTTGAAGACGACAGACAGGTGACTTTTATTGATACTCCAGGTCACGCTGCGTTTACTGCAATGCGAGCTCGCGGTGCAATGGTAACTGATATTGTTGTTCTGGTTGTAGCTTCTGATAGCAGGGTAATGCCTCAGACAAAAGAATCTATCGAGCATGCAAGAGCTGCTGGTATTCCTATAATAGTGGCTATTACGAAAATGGATCTATCCACAGCTAATCCAGATTTTATCAAGCAAGATTTAGCTAAAAACCATGTGCTTGTTGAAGAATGGGCAGGAAATGTTCAATGTGTAGAAGTTTCCGCCATCACCGGTCTTGGAGTTAAAGACCTTCTTGAAATGATTATTATTCAAGCTGAAATGCTTGAATTGACAGCTTATCCTGACAGATTAGCAAAAGGTACAGTTCTTGAAGGACGGATTGATCCTAGAAGAGGTTCAATAGTAAATATTCTTGTTCAAGATGGAACCCTGCGAGAGGGTGATTGTTTTGTTGCCGGGCAGTATTCTGGTCGTGTACGGGCGCTTTTTGATGAAAATGATGTTCAAATAGAAGAGGTTCCACCTGGTTACCCTGTTCAGTTACTTGGTTCACCTGGTGTTCCTTCCGCAGGAGATTCATTCGTAGGTGTTGAGAGCGAACAGGAAGCAAGAAAGGTAGCACTTCGCAGGCAGATAGTCGCCCGTGAAAAACTTCTTCATTCTAGACAGAAAGTAACTCTGGAAGATTTCTGGGCCAGTTCTAACTCCGAGGAAAGAGTTCTTAATATCATTATTAAATCTGATGTTTCAGGATCATCAGAAGCTATTATCGACACGCTTTCCAGGCTTCAAAATGAAGAAGTTGGGGTCAATATCATTCTTAGTGGAGCCGGTGGTATTTCTGAAAGTGATGTAGATCTTGCTGCTGCTTCTAATGCGGTTATTCTAGGCTTTAAGGTTAGACCAGATCAGAGAGCAAGAGAAAGAGCAATTGAAGAAGGTGTAGAAATTAGCACCTACAATGTTATTTATCATCTTGAGGATACTGTTCGTAAGGCACTTGGTGGTCTATTAAAACCAGAGGAAAAAGAAGTATTCCTTGGGTCTGTGGAAGTCCGCGATACATTTAAAGTTCCTAAAATTGGAGTTATTGCAGGCTGTTACATTGTAGCAGGAAAAATTAAGCGCAATGCAAGAGCTCGACTTGTGAGGAATGGTGTTGTGTTATGGGAAGGTGATATTTCATCTCTCAAGCACCACAAAGATGATAAGCGCGAAATGTCTGCTGGTTTTGAATGTGGAATTGGTCTATATAGATATAACGACATTAAATCAGGTGATACTATTGAGAGCTTTGAAATTCTTAAAATAGCAAGAGAATTGAAATGAATGAAAGAAGAACAGAGCAAATAGCTAACAGAATTCAGATGCTTGTATCAGAAATACTGCAACGAGAGGTTTCTGATCCACGGTTGAATGCTTTGGTTATTAACAGGGTTGATCTTACCAAGGATGGATCCTTTGCCAAAATATATATTTCTTCTTATATCGAAAGTACAGAATCTGATGATGTTAAACGCGTTTTAAAAAAAGCTACTGGATTTATCCGTAAAAATCTTGCTGGCAAGTTAGATTTAAGGATTGTTCCAACGTTGAAATTCCTTTGGGATGATTCAGTTAAAGAAGGGGAAGGTGTTCTTTCAACCCTTCGCAAACTGAAGGTAGAGGAATACCAGTAAGTGTCAGCATTAGGCGGGGTTTACCTTCTAGACAAATCTGCAGGAGTTACATCCCGCCGGGCTGCAATGGCTGTTGCAAAAGCCAACGGTTTTAAGAAATATGGTCATTGTGGAACTCTTGATCCAGATGCAACCGGATTACTTGTGGTTATTCTCGGGAAGGCTACAAGGCTAGCTCCTTATATTTCAGGGAATTTCAAAAGGTATTCATTTCAGATGGTTACGGGCATTTTAACGGATACGCTTGATATGTCAGGTAAGATATTAACTGAAATGGATTGTGGCCATTTAAACACTAATGATATAACAGAAAAATTACCTGAGTTTACAGGTACTTTTATGCAGAAAGTTCCTGCTTTTAGTGCTGTAAGAATTAATGGTAAAAGGGGTTACAAGCTTGCTCGGGCAGGTGAAACACCAGAAATGCCTGAAAGAGAAGTTACAGTGAGCCAGTGGCAGGCTAGTGAACTTTACGATAATAGAATATCTCTTGAAGTTACCGTATCAACCGGTACTTATATAAGATCTTTGGCAAGAGATATGGGTGAATCTTTGGGAATTCCGGCAGTAGCAGATTGTATACGCCGAACTTCTGTGGGCAGATTTAGTATACAAGACGCATCTACATTGGAAAATGATCCATCCGCAATGTTGACCATGACCGAAGCTATGGTTCAGAACAAGTATCCTAAAATTATTGTTACGGATAGTATGTCCGTGAATCTATTGCATGGCAACAGCTTTGCATCAGATATAATTGGAACCGCTATTGCAGTAGATTTAGAAGATAATTTACTCGCCATCGGTATGGGAGACGGAGATGTTTTTCAGCCAAGGGTTGTTCTTAAATGATAAATGCAATTCAATTTGCCGCTCTAGGCGCCTTTGATGGAATCCATAAAGGGCATATGAAAGTTATTAAAATTGCCGGAGAAAATTGCGGTGTAATTTTTTTTGAACCAATTCCCAAGCAGATGTTTGCTGGTCTTTCGTGGAAGAAGCGATTGACAACACCGGCAGAGCGTTATGAATTGTTGCGAGACAATGGAATATCTAGTATTATTACGCTTCCGTTTGATGCTGTTACTGCTGCTACTAAGCCGCAGGATTTCAGTAGATTTTTAGCTGAAACAAGCACATTTAATGGTTTTGTAGTTGGGTACGATTTTCACTTTGGCAGTAATGCATCCGGCAATACTTCCGCATTGATGGAAAACCTTGCCGAATACGGGCTCACTGTTACAGTGGTAAAGCCTGAAAATGTTCAGGGCGTCCCAGTTAAAAGCAGGAAGATCAGAGAACTTTTACTTGAAGGTGATTTAAGTAAAGCAACTGAACTTCTTGGCCGAGCCTATGGAGCAACCGGTGTTGTTTCCAGAGGTAAAGGTTATGGTAGAACTCTTGGATTTCCAACTCTGAATATCAGAGTTCCAGAGTCTAAACTGTTACCTTTGCCTGGAAGCTACGCGACCTTCGCCAGGATTGGTTGCATAAGATATAAGGCTGTGGCTTTTGTGGTTCCCCAGCGGAACCTTGTAGAGGTGCATGTTCCGTCTCTTGAGGGTGATTTTTACGGTGTTCAGGCATCCGTTGAATTCATATCTTTCATAAGAGGAGTAACACCGGTTAATTCGGAAGAAACGTTAAAAAAACTGATAAGAAACGATCTAAAAAGATCAATGGAGGTATTGAAAGAATGGTAACCAACCAGCGTAAAAAAGAACTGGCACTTCAGTTTGGTGGTAGTGAAACAAACACAGGCAAAACAGAAGTACAGATAGCTCTCCATACAGAAAGAATTAAACAACTCACAGAGCATGCAAAAGCCAACCCTAAAGATAATAACTTCCGCAGAGGTTTGCTTATGCTAGTTGGAAAAAGGCGTCGCCTTTTAAACTATCTCATTGCTACAGATGTTGATAGATACAGAACCGTTATTAAAGAACTTGGGCTTAGAAGATAACTTCAGATTTTTAGTTCAATTCGTATGTTTTCAGACAAACGGTCTGAGAATTTAATTCAGAAAAAGATGAATAAGGAAACAATGAAAACAATCGTAGAAGAAATTATTGCAGGACGAAAATTAACAATAGAAACAGGGCGTATGGCCAAGCAGGCTCACGGATCTGTTTATTTACAGTACGGGGACACTTCAGTTCTTGTTTCTGCTTGCAGTGAACCTGCAACCAGAGACTTAGGCTTTTTTCCTCTTACAATAGAGTATCGTGAAAGAACTTACGCAGCTGGCAAGATACCAGGTGGCTTTTTTAAAAGAGAAGGTCGTCCCAGCGAGAAAGAAGTTCTAACAGCAAGGGTTATAGACAGACCATTGCGCCCTCTTTTTCCAGAGGGTTTTAAAGATGAAACACAGGTTCACTGCTTAGTTTTAAGCTCAGACGGCGAGAACGATCCAAGTCTTCTCGGTCTTATTGGTGGGTCTGCTGCCCTAATGATTTCTAACATTCCATGGGATGGCCCAGTTAGTGCTGTAAGAGTTGGTCGTATTGATGGAGAGATCGTTCTGAATCCCACAGTAGAGCAGCTTGAAGTCAGTGACCTTGAGCTTGTTGTTGCTGTTCAGGGCCGCGATGTTGTGATGCTTGAAGGTCATTGTGATGAACTTTCTGAAGATGTCATTGCAGAAGCTATCGCTAAAGCAGCCGAAGAAGGGGCTAAAATAAATGATCTTCAGATCAGACTTCAGCAACTTATTGGTGTTGCCAAAAAAGAAGTTGTTATACCACAACTACCTGAAGGCCTTTATGAGGAAATAGTTCTTCCAATAATGAAAGAAGAATTAGGCGCTATTTACGGCAAGGGAAACAAAGAGAACATGGCTGCTGCTCTTTCAAACACAAAAGAGCGTGCTGCTGTATTGGTTTCCGAAAAATATGAAGTAGAAGCTGATGATGCCCAGTGGAAAAGCGATATTAGAAAAGCCGTTTACAAAGCAGAAAAAGAATATGTAAGATATAGACTTCTTTCTGATGGAATCAGATACGACGGTCGTGAACGGACAGAAGTAAGAGACATTACCTGTGAAATTGGTGTTCTTCCAAGAACACATGGTTCTGCTCTTTTCACTAGAGGAGAAACTCAGGCCCTTGTAACAACAACACTAGGTGGCGAAAGAGATGAACAGCGTATTGATGCTCTTCTTGGCGAGTACAAAAAGAGTTTTATGCTTCATTACAATTTCCCAAGTTTCAGTGTGGGTGAAGTAAGACCAATTAGAGGCCCAGGCAGGCGTGAGATTGGTCATGGTCATCTTGCTGAAACGGCAGTAGAGGGTGTTCTTCCCGACGATTTTCCTTATACAATCAGAGTTGTTTCTGACATTCTTGAATCTAACGGATCATCATCACAGGCAACTGTATGCGGAGCATCTCTGTGTCTTATGGACGCCGGTGTTCCAATTAAGTCAAATGTAGCTGGTATTGCTTTAGGTTTAGTCACCGATGGTGAAAGTACCATCGTTCTTTCTGATATTGCCGGTGTTGAAGATCATCTTGGCGATATGGATCTGAAAATCGCAGGAACATCAGACGGTGTTACTGCTATTCAAATGGATCTGAAAGTAGAAGGAGTTTCACAGGAACTTCTTGTAGGTGCATTTAATCAGGCAAAAGATAACAGGCTTCATATTCTTGAAACCATGGATGCCTGTATCAATAAACCTCGGACAGACCTAAGCAAGTATGCTCCAAGAATTATCACTGTTCAGATCGATAAAGAAAAAATTGGTAAATTGATCGGTCCAGGCGGTAAAAATATCAGATTTGTTACTGAGGAATCAGGGGCTGAAATCAACATTGATGATTCTGGAATGGTAACAGTTCTTACTAATGATGGTGATAAAGCTGACCATGCTCTCAAACTTATTGATCAGTTTGTGGGCACTGCAAAAATAGGTAAGATTTACGATGGAACAGTTGTAAGCATCCAGACTTTTGGTGCTTTTGTTGAAATCATGCCTGGAACAGATGGCCTTGTTCATATCAGTAACATTAGTAAAGACCGAGTAAGCGATGTTGCAGATGTACTTAAGCGCGGGCAAAAAGTAAGAGTTAAAGTTAATAAAATCAGAGACGATGGCAAAATTGATCTTAACATGAAAGATGTTGATCAAACCGGAGACTCCGAGGAATAAAGAATAAGGGGCGGTCGAAAGGCCGCCCCTTATTGCTTTATAGGAAATCTATGGTAAAAATACTTATTAAACCTCTTCCTGAAAATGGTAATCTTCCATTACCTAAACCTGCAACTGAGTTTTCGGCAGGTATTGATCTTAGAGCTGCTGTGGAAAATACAGTCACCATTCAACCGGGTAAAACTATGCTGGTTCCCACGGGAATAAAAGTAGCTATTCCAAATGGTTATGAGTGGCAGATAAGACCTAGAAGCGGAATAGCTCTTAAATACGGGGTAACAGTCCTTAATTCACCAGGTACAATTGATTCTGACTATAGAGGTCCTATAGGTGTTATTTTAATCAATCACGGAACTGAGCCTTTTGTAATAAAAAGAGGCGATAGAATAGCGCAGGCGGTTTTGGTTTCGGTGGAGCAGATGGAGATTGAAGTAGTTTCTACGCTTTCAGATACAATACGAGGGGAGGGAGGCTTTGGTCATTCGGGCATTTAGAATTTTCCCATTTTTTATTATTATGGTTACTCTCGGTTGTGCTTATAGTTTCAAGGGCACTCTTCCTGAGAACATAAAATCCGTAGAAGTTCAGCAATTTAGAAGCTCTGTAACAGAGTACGGTCTTGAACAAAAGATAACCTCTCTCGTTACTGAGTCCATGGTTAGAGACGGTCGTTTGTCTATAGATAATGAAAATCCAGATGCAATTATTACAGGTTCTATTACTCTATTCTCCCGTTCTGCTGTGACTTATACAGAGGGTGAAGATGTACAGCAGTACAAATTGGAATTAAGAGTTTCAGTGTCTATGGATAATACCTTCGATAATGAGTACATTATACGAGACGAATCGGTTTCAGAGTGGCTGTTGTATGATCCAATTTCTGAAACACTGGATTCAGCCAAGGAAAGATTGATTGTTGAAATCTCCAATGAGATTGTTCGTCGATGTCTTTCCGGATGGTAATTATTTCTTTTGCTTTTTAATGGTATAGTTCTTATAAGGAAGAAGGGAATTGATAAATGCGGAACCAGAAACTTGGTTGTGTTTTGTGGATTGTATTGTTTTCAATCATAACGCTATGGGGTTGGAAGCTTCTGAATTTTTATGTCCTAGAGCCTAGGGCTGTGATGAATGTCATGGTTGAAATGGGTTTTGAAGTAAACTCTAATACCAATCAAAATGCTAAACAGACAAGTTTTCAGTCTTTGTGGGCAGAGTGGGCAAGGTCATCTTCAATAACTTTTTCACCTCAACCTCAGTTCTATGGAGATTCATTTGTTGTTGTTTGGCAGGACACTCTACATGTGCCGGTTTTCCCGTCGATACCCCATGAGTTTCGACTGACAAAGGCGGTCAGATAGTGAGTTTATCTGATGACTGGAGGCAGCGCCATGGTCAGAAACAATCTGGTGGCAGGGTTATGATTTATCTGATTCTTTTACTTGCAATATTGTTCTTTGTAGGTAAATCAGGTAATTTTTCTCGACAATTTGCGCAAATCTTTATGGGTTCTCAGGACTCCACAACTACTCAATCAACAGTATTGGAAAACGAATAGAATGAACAGGGCTATTTTTGATGCTCATTGTGATACTCTTCTTAACAGAAGTGCTGAAAAAGAATTCTTTCCAGGTGGTGATTCTTTACACATCGACCTTCCATCTTTACTTTCATCAAATGTACAGGACCAGGTTATGGCAGTATGTATTAAACCGGCTGTTGGTAGGGAAAAGGAAGCCTGGCAGTTGGGTTTAAGTAATTTTGAAAAATTCCGTAGTGCACAGGGCATTAAACTACATTTTGCACTGGAGGGGTGTGATGCTATTGCAGAGGGCTGGGAGTTACCATTCCATCCAATCGTTGCAAGTCTTACTTGGAATGGTGATAATGCTTATGCAGGAGGAATTGGTTCAGACATGGACTTAACCGACATGGGGCAAAAACTTGCAAAAAGATTGATTAATGATAATACTGCGATTGATGTATCACATTTGAATGACCGTTCAAGAAAAAGTTTGCTAAAACTAGGTTTCCCCGTTTGTGCTACTCATTGTAATGCTCGAAAACTTTGCACTGGTTTTAATAGAAACCTTCCAGATGATGATATTATAGAAATAGCAAAAAGAGGTGGAGTTATCGGAGTAACTTTTGTACCTGATTTTTTAGAAGAAAAAGCTTCTTTTGCTTCTATTGAGTCAGTGATTAATCATTTGGAATACATAGCAGAAAAAACATCAATATCCAGCGTGGGTTTTGGCAGTGATTTTGACGGAGTGAAGGATCTTCCAGATGGAATTAGTGGCGCAGGTAGCTGGCCACAGATAATATATGCTCTAGAGAATCGTGGATGGTCAAACGAAGACATAAATAAGGTGGCTGGTAACAACTGGCGACGTTTTTTCAAAATACAAGGAGATTTAAGTTGAAAATTATTATTTTTATTACAATATTTCTTTCATCGGTTATTTTTGCACAAACTCCTTTAGAGTTTGGCATTGTACGAGATCTTGTGGGTGGCACACCAAGAGTCAGTATTTTTAGTATAAAAACACGCAGTATTGATGGCGAAAATACATTGCAGATTGCTGCAAAAGCGGGAATAGAGTTTGATTGCACAAGGCATTCAATGGTTACAGACAGTATGACAAATTCTGAGGTTCTTATTCAGGGTCAAATTTCATATTCTGCATCTATTCTTAAACCAACTATTGAACACCTTTTTACCGTGATAAAAAACAATATGTCTCAACACGGAAGTGGTGGAATAACACAGTTTCAAGTTGATTTGATTACTTTTGATGAAATGGGTTGGATTTCCGTAAATATTCCTCTTTCCAGAGTCGATAGCCTTCTAACTGGATCTCTAACACATCTTGAATTCTGGGCAAAAACACCAGTGAACGAAGTGGAAGTTGGCACAGGAGGGTTTCCAGTAGTTAATGCAAGTCCACTTGCAGCGCTCACAGTATCTCATGAGGTTGATTCTATAATTCAGTTACCAGTCCAACAGAAAAATCATGCTTGGAAATCATTGCTTCTTCCCGGACTTGGGCAAATATCATCTGGTACAGGTATTCCAATTGTGAATATTCTTGTTGAAGTGGCTGGGGTTGCTCTTATGTTCACCGAAGATTACAGTGATGTTGGAATTGGTGTACTTGCTATAAATCACATTATCAGTTTTTCCGACCTCTTGTAAGAAAGGATTGTATGAGAACACTAGAAGGTACTCTTATTGCCATTGGTGGCGCTATTTGGGGGCTTGCTTTTTATTTTGGCCCCCTGGCTGAATTTTGGATTTTAGGAAAATGGGGTATTTTTCTCATAACCATGGCAGGTGCTCTTCGGGTGGTGGAACTTCTTATTCCCAACAGAAAGCCACAACCTAAACGGGTAAAAGGCACCATAAGGAAATGTCCTGCCTGTGGGAAACCTGCAGTTTCAGGATCTAGGTATTGCAGTTATCACTCAAAGTATGGCCCAGAGGATGGACCCCGCTGAGTCGTAGCAAACTACTGATTTCTGTTCTAATTCTATCTCTGATTGTAGCAGTTGGTTACAGAATTATGTTCAATCGAAAGCTGGTTGAGGTTAAACGAACTTTTCCAGTGCTTGGTACATTTGCTACTATTATAGTTGTTACAGAATCAGATAAATCCCAACATGCATTTTCAAAAGCTGAATCATTACTTATTTATCTTGATACTGAACTTGGAAGGTTCAGTGAAACAGGAGCACTTTTTACCCTTAATAATCAATTCAGTATAGCAACAGAAACTGAACTAGGTCAATTGATTTTATTGTCGGATTCAATCGTAACAATTACAAATAATTATTTTGATCCTTCATTGGGAGCTCTTTCGGATCTATGGGGTTTTCCTGAAAAAAATGTTGTGCCTGATTCCACAGCTGTAATTCAGACATTGTTAAATACAGGATGGCAAACCATGGTTCACATAAATTCAGATTCAATTACAATTGAACCAGGTGCACAGCTTGATTTTGGGGCAATTGCAAAAGGTTATGCAGTTGACCGTACCTACGAACTTTTAATGGAAATGGGTGCTACAGAATGTTTGGTAGAAGTGGGTGGAGAGGTTAGATGTGGAAGTTTAACAGGCAGACAATGGTATATAGGTGTACGACATCCACGAGATGATAACTTAGCAGGAATTATAGAAATAACAAGTGGAGCAGTGGCTACCAGTGGAGATTACGAGTGCTTTTTTATAGAAAACGGGGTAAGGTACAGTCATCTTCTTGATTCTAGAACTGGTTATCCTTCAGAAAAATCTGCAAGTGCTACAGTAATAGCAGAAAGCTGTGCCACTGCCGATGCAATTGCAACAGCTGCAGCTGTTGCAGGCCCCTCTGTAGCAGGACAGTTTTCATCTGAGTACTTCTCTGGTATGATAGTAATAATAGCAGATCAGCAAAACAGGTGTGAAACTTTTGAATTTGGGGATATCCCATGGGCAGAATAAGAAGATCCTCTGTAGATTGTTTTGTATGTCCTCATAAATGTACTTTTACTGAAGACAATCCAATCGGTAGGTGTATGGTTAGAGGGTTGGATAATCCAGGATATGGGTGGTGTACTGGGCTTGTTGTTGATCCAATAGAAAAAAAACCATTTAAGCATTTTCATCCTGGGGCAAAGGTGCTTTCAACGGGACCTAATGGATGCAATCTTACATGCAATAACTGTCAAAACTGGCATATTAGTCAAAGAAAGTCATCGTCAGTTGAATATCTCACGGCTGAGAAGCTGGCGGATCTGGCCATGTCTAAAAGTGACGGAATTGCATTTACATACACTGAACCTACAATATGGTATGAGTATATATTAGATACAGCTCCTCTGGTTCGTGATAAAAATGGTATAGTTGTTATGATTTCGAATGGTTATGTGAATGAAAAACCCCTTAGGGACCTCATTGCCGTCACTGATGGATGGAATATTGATTTGAAGGCATGGAGCAACAGTTTTTATAAAAAAATATGCGGTGGAGATTTGGATACAGTTAAGAATTCAATAAAAATTGTGGCAAGCAGTAATTGTTTTTTGGAACTTACATGGTTGCTTATTCCAGGTTTAAATGATGATCCTTCACAAATCAAAGAAGCAGCTCAGTGGATAAAAACAACAACAGGTGTTGATACTCCACTTCATGTTTCCAGGTATTTCCCAAGTTATAAAATGAATATCCCAGCAACACCAGTTTCTTTTGTATATAAGACGGTAGAACTCTTTAGAAAACAATTGAAAAATGTCTATCCGGGAAATATTTAAACCGCTTGATGGTGTTGTGGTTTTAGTAATTGTATTCATTGCCCTTGTCTGGAGTCAATGCAACAGGCCGGCAGATACTGATTCTGACGGTTATTTTGTTCGCTTAGTTACTTCAAATTCAGTTGATACTCTTTCGCTGTTCACAGATACAGTTATAGTAATGAATCATTTAATTGTTGAAATAAATAACCATAGCGCTGGTATTACTCAGTCTAATTGTCATACAAAACAGTGTGTGCACACCGGTTACATTAATCGCCCAGGGCAGATTTCTGCATGTATGCCCAATGGGATATGGTTGGAAATCCTTGGTTCATTTACCCAAACTGATGTAATCAGTTATTGATATCAGAAAGTGGTCTTTAGGCTACCCCAAGTGGTTCCGTCTAAATTCCACACCACTGGAAGAACAGCAATGAAGTAATTGGCAATTCCTGTTGATGGTTCCCAGGCATGCCACTTAATAAAATCATTAGTGTAGAAACTGTGGGCAATTTCACTGGATACACCATCAGACATTAATGAGGGCCATCCGCCTGCGCTTAACTCTGTATTAGCTAAAACCCAGAAATTGTTTTGCACAGTAATAGGTATTTCGTATGAAACATAAACAGGAGAATAATGAACCGCGGTTGTTAGCACTTGGTCAAGCTGGGAGGTTGGCGCATCGACACTGCCATTCCAGATTTCAGCATAAAAGTCAGAGGTATCCCAAGGATAGGTTACATTGTGAAAAAACCACATTTCTGTTTCTGTAATTTGAACCCCGCCTGCCCATCCGGGCACAAAATCCTCTAGATTAAACCAGACTCCTCTATATATTCCACTCCAAGAAAACCATTCTGCGGATGAATTATCATATCGTAACCAGTCTCCTGGTTTTTCGTCTACAGATAAAACTGGATCAATGACAGATCCACCTGCCAATATAGACGAGCAAAAGATAACTAATAATATAGTTACTGTTTTCATTTAAAACCTTTCATTTTTTATGCCCTATGCAACTATAGGGAAGATTTTTCTTTTCGTCAATCAAACTGTTTATTTATTGGTAAATGTACTGTTAAATTGTGTATACCTTACCATCGGAAGATGCTCTATATTCCCATATTAGTTCGAATATATTATTTGTACTAACAAGGCAAGAGAACTTAGTTTTCTAAAAAACCGAGGGGGGATATGCAAGTTTCCACAAATGAAGAGTTAAAAGCCAGAATACAACAGTCATCAGGTGAGGAAACTCTTGCTTTCGGGTGGGGCGTTAAAGGCATTAAAAATGTGTATGTAACATTGACGCCTTCTTCTCTTTTCCTTGAATTTGTTTCAATCACAGGAAAAAGTTTAGATACTAAAAGAATAACTCTGGAGACACTTGAGTTTGCTTTTGCCGTTGCCGGAGATGCCTCAACCCCTGGATTTATGAAATTCAACGCTCATTCAAGATTTACTGATAAGATCACAGGAACTCTACTTTATAAAGAGCGATTTGGTAAGATTTCTTTTATTCTTTTTCGCAAAAGGCCTGAGGTCAATAATAATGATAAGGCTGCTTTTCGAATAACCGAAAAGTTGACAGGAATAAAACCTGAACTTGTATATCTGCCAGACTTGAAAGCAATCAGAAAAAATAATTCTGAAGGCGGCTTTTTAAGACGATTTATTTTACTTTCTCTGTTGCTATCACTTGTATTTACAATAACATTTGGTTTTCTTTTAGCAGAGGGTTGGAGCGTTGCTTCAATTGTTGGATTTTCTACAGGAATAATAATAGGCGGCATCTTTGCTCCTCTTATGCCTATTTTTAAAAGAATGTTAACAGGCGAAGGGTAATAAATAAGAACAGTAGGGTGCTTTATTGCTTATTAATTCAATGGTGGTTTGCCGTTTGGAAAATGAATTTCGCTAGTAAATTAGCTTTTTCATTTTTAGCCTACTTTACTTCGCTAAAAGAATTAAGTAAAATTACATAGTCAAAGTTTTTCCATTAGGGGTAGTGGAAAGCAATATAGTTTTAATTTTTGCGAGGGGTTAAGAGAGTCGGTGATTCTGTGAGCAGATTCAGATCCTTAAAAATGAAAATAATTTATGTTGTTGCTATTGGTGTTTTGACCATAGGTGGAATCCTTATCGGATATTCAGCAACCACAACAAGAAATTCAAGTATCGAACATGCAGAAACTCTTGCTATAGAGTCTGCTGAAAAGTATGCAAGGGAATTATCTTATTCACTTGAAAAAGCGTTTGAAGGTACTTATGTAATTCAGGAAGTACTTCTGAATTCCTCACCCCTTTATTCTTCAAATCCAATTGACAGATTACAGGCAAATCAATTACTATCGTCAATACTTGAAACAAATGAATCATTTGTTGCTGTATATACTCTTTGGGAACCAAATGCTTATGATGGAATGGATAGCCTCTGGGTAAATGAGGAAGGGCATGATGATACCGGTCGATTTATCCCATACTGGACTCATGGTGCGGGTGGTAGAAATGTTCTTGAAGCTCAAGTTAATTACGAAGTTCAAGGCTATGGAGATTATTATCTTATTCCTAAAAACACCTTAGAATGTGCTATAGTTGGTCCGTATTTGTACCCTATTATGGGTGTTGAAACATCGATCATTTCACTTGTGTCGCCAATTATTGCAGATGGTAATTTTGTAGGAATGGCTGGAATAGACATCAAAGCTCAATTTATTCAAGATACGGTTAATGGTGTTGAAATGTATGAAGGAGAAGCCGTACTTGCTATTATTGACGGAAACGGTGATTATGTAGCTGTTACAGGTGCCCCCGATCTTGCGGGTGAGTCTGCAAGTCTTCATCATGATGAGGACATGACTGATTTAACAGAGTTAGAACTTTCCTATGATCATGGATATCTCGATTGTCATATACCATTGCACATTGATGGAGTTGATTTCAACTGGTCTATTTTGGTTAGAATTCCAGAGAGTAAGATTCATGAAGATGGCATTGCAGCCATGTGGAAACTGATTTTTATTGGTATTTTACTTATAACCATTCTTCTTATTCTTTTAAGTATATCAACTGCCAGATTAGCCAGCCCTCTTGTTTTGCTTAATGAAAAAGCTAAGGCAATTTCTAGAGGTGATTTAAAAGAAACATCTATAAAAACATCAAACGATGAAATAGGTGTTCTTGATAAGTCCATATCTGATGTGGTTGCAACCAGCACCAAACTAACAGAAGTGGTGGGTGCAGTTGCGTCTGGTGATTTCTCTGTTGCTGCTACTGTGCGCAGTGAAGAAGATAAACTCAGCATATCTGTGAATTCAATGATAGATAGTCTTCGTGAAAGCAAGCTTGATTCTGCAAGGAAAATTAGCTATTTGAATAATGTGCCTACTCCTGTTTTTACAATTGATACAAATTTCAATCTTCTTTTTGTGAACAAAGCTGCCGCTGAAATGGTTAATTTGGAAGCTAATGAGTGTATCGGTAGAAAGTGCCATTCACTCTTTTTAAATGCTGATTGTAACTCTCAGAATTGTGCCACCGCAAAAGCAATGCGCGACGGAACCAGTTTTACCCGGGAAGCTTTGATCAGCTTACCTGGAAGCAAAACACTACCAGCAAGATATACAGGTGCTCCACTTTATTCAGATGAAACCGGTGAACTCACTGGTGGAATAGAATTTGTTATTGATATTTCAGATGAGTTGAAAATCACTGAAATGGCTCAAAAGGTCTCGCAAGGTGATT
>JAOZUR010000067.1 GCA_029938555.1 Candidatus Sabulitectum sp.
TCTTATCTCAGGGGCTCTTCCCTGTTTGTAAAGTCTTCTTAACTCCGACAAAAGTACCATAAGAATTTGCAATTTACTGATGCTCCAATGGTCAGTTATAGAGTTTTCCACAAACTTATGCACACCATCTTCAGGCCTAGCACAATTCCACCGTATCTCACACCCCTGAAGCAATCTATGGCAGCAGTTTTCCTGACCATGAGACAGCCTGTTTTTAACACCTTACCAAGCCAATCCTTAACATGCTGTATATCAACTACTTGCACTTGATTTTCTTCACTCTGACTCCCCTGTTTTTTATCATCAAGAAACAGCTCAATTCCAGCAGACAAAATAGACCGGTTTCCAAGCTCAGTACACCACTGTGTAAATGCTTGATAAAACAGCAATTCGCCCACCTCCCTGGAGAAGTTATCAACAAAAATATTCTTGTTTGACCTGTTTTTCATCAACTTAATAACTCCGGCAAATTCATCTATTATAAATGCTTGCGTGAAAGGTCTATAGTCACTAATATCCTCTGAATTTTCTGTGATTTTCTCAAGATTTTCTGAAAGAAAAAAAAGTTTCTTATCCTATATTTTTCCAACCAGATTGTATAACGGTGAAAGCTCTGAAATTAACTTAATTTCCAGAATAGCTGCATGAAGAGCTGTTTCTGTTTCCTGATGAACAACCCTGCTAGTTCGAGAAATTAGTTCAGCATGCCTACCTTTTTGTTTTCCTGTAAAATGGCTATTTACTCTGCTCCTAAGATTTCCAGCTTTCCCGATGTACAACAAAGATCCAGTTGAATCCAAAAATCGATATACCCCTGGACAAGCTGGAATTGATAATCTTTCTACTGAGCTAAAAGAATGAATCTGATAACTGCCTGTTTGAAGAGCTTGAAAAACAAACTCAGTCCAAGTCACATGATCTACAGCCCTTCGATTCTCCTTCATTGAGTGACCAAGTATCCCCGCCACTGCTCGAAGAGTGCCAGAGGGTAAATTTGATATTTCATTCCGAACAAGTTCTCTAGTGCATACGAATTCAAGATTTAACCCAGTAAACCAATCCAACCATCTTTTTTCGTAAACCGCATAATGTGCCACAAGCGTAAAACCTTCAATTGCTGCAATAAACAGCTTTTTAAGTTCCTCTTGGCACAAAGCTCCATGAGCAGACAAATCATTATCTGAAATTCCAGTGATTTTTTAACCCTTGCAGGGATTTTTTCACCTGTTTTGTTTTTTACAAGAAAAGAATGAGGGCTTTTATCCAGTGCTCTGTACATCCACAAACAAATATCTGCTATCTTTCAATGTATCACTTTCTGAGAACACTCGGTCTGCGTTTTGTTTTCATGAAACTCTTCTTTTAATATATTGATTATACTAGTCACATGCTTAATCAGATAATTTTATGGTTTTGGGTTTTACTCAGAAAAACTGCCGGAGTCTGTCTTGATTTATTCAAAGTCATGATTCCAGCTCTTATAGCAGTGAAGATTCTTGAAATCACCGGTATATTTGGTCCTATTGCTAAAACAATTGCACCTGTCATGGAACTTGCAGGGCTTCCCGGGGAGGCAGGGCTGGCGTGGGTAACAGGAATGCTTTCCAATATGTATGGTGGTTTAACTCTTACCGCAGGAATGATACATCCGCTAAATCTTAACATAGCTCAAGTTACCACACTTGGGTGCATGCTTCTTGTTTCTCATTCACTACCTGTGGAAATAACTGTTGCTGCAAAAGCTGGGGTAAAACCTTGGTTCCTGATTCCTTTTAGATTGATAACCGGTTTGCTTTTCGGCATCATTCTAGGGCAAATATTCAAAATCACCGGAGTTTTGCAGGGAACACCCACTGTACTATGGAGTGCAGCAGAACAAGGTGCAGGTTTGTTTCCGTGGTTCCTTGGCACATTACGAAGCATGACAACAATTTTCCTTGTTATTTTTACAGTTCTAGGATTAATGGATATTCTAAACAAACTCGGTATAATGAATTTTCTTAAAAAAATACTTAGACCGGTTTTTACACCTATGGGCATCGGTGACGAAGCATCAACAATAACTGTAATTGGACTGATTTTGGGTATTTCATACGGTGGAGGAATAATAATAAGAGAAGCGGAACGCGGTTCCA
This sequence comes from Candidatus Sabulitectum sp., assembly GCA_029938555.1. Classification (GTDB taxonomy): domain Bacteria; phylum Fermentibacterota; class Fermentibacteria; order Fermentibacterales; family JCC-6; genus Sabulitectum. Next base: position 2,136 of record JAOZUR010000067.1, read on the forward strand.
TTCCACCTAGACAGATCCTTGCTTCTGTTTCTTTCATGAGTATATGCCATGCTGTAATTGAAGATACTTTGTTGGTTGGATCACTAGGAGTTTGGGCTGTTGCAGCATTGCCAGGAAGAATCATTTATTCCTGGGTTGTTGTATTTCTACTTCTGCTGATCTCAAAACGATTGTCTGATAAAACCATTAGGAAAATATGTAACCCACAGACGCGTCTAACTGAAAAACAACAATCTGTTATCTAGATTGCTTATCCCACAAAGCAGAAAAGCATTGATCCACAGTTGGATTATCTGGCAAAATACCATCTGAAGCCATGTCTTCAAGCATTCTTAAAATGGTACCAATTACTGGACCTTCAAACCCAATAGCCTGAAGATTCTGCCCCATTTCAACAGGAATAATTCTTCCCTTTTTCTCGCAGGCGGCCCGTTCAATCAGCTCATGAAGCAACTCTAAATTCATACTTACATAATCTTGTTTGTGGGCTTTGATGTCAGCTTCAGCAAGTTTAAAAAGATTATCCAGCTGATCGCCAACCTCTCTTATCAATCGCCTGACAGCACTGTTGGTCCAATCAGAATTATAAAGTACTGGGCGCATGTGATTTCTCACAAGAAGAGCTAAAGCTTTTTTATCGGCTCGTGAAAAATGCAGTCTTTTTGCAACTGACAAAACAATGCCCTCACCCTGCACTTCATGACCATGAAAGTGAGGTACTCCGTCTTCATCTACCTTACGAACAAGCCCTTTTGCAGAATCATGAAGAAGAGCTGCCCAGCGCAAAATAGTAACCGGAGGTGTATTCGCCACCACATCAAGTGTATGAGACCATGCATCCGATGTATGGTACTTCCCCTGCTTCAACCCATCAATAACAAAAAGGTGTTCAAGTTCCGGAAGAATTTTAAGCAAAATTCCATCATGTTTCATCATTGAAAGAGCATCAGCAGCCTGTTGCCCGTTAGATACCACAAGAAGACCTGTAATTTCCTTGTACTTTCGTTCAGGGGAAATAGAGGAAAGTTCTGTGGCTAAATTCCGTGCAGATTGTCGAACTCGTTCTGCAATAGTGAATCCGAGTTTGGCTGCAAAACGATAAGCACGCAAAATCCGCAAAGGATCTTCAAGAAAAGCCTCATCAGGATTTCCAGGAGTATCGATAACTCCTTTTTTTAAATCCTTCATCCCACCAAATGGATCAATGAGCTCCCCTTGAGAATCAATTGCCATGGCATTAATGGTAAAATCTCTTCGTTTAAGATCTTCTTGAATAGTACCACCAAATTCAACGGAAGGAAACCTTGAACCCCTCTGGTAGATTTCAGAATTGCGGAAAGTTGTAATCTCCGCTTTTTCATGAGTACCAGGGTAAATAGCTGTAACTGTTCCGTAACGGACACCTGTAGGTATGACCTTGATGCCTGTTTCAGATAATAAATCAATCACGTCCCCAGGGCTGGCATCAGTTGCATAGTCAATATCCCCAGGAGGAATACCCAGCATTCTGTCTCGAACTGCACCGCCCACAAGAAATAGATTGTGGCCTGCTTTTTCAAAAATATCAAACATGTAGTAAATATACTTGTGAACAGACCATTAGAGTATATCCCTTTTCTTTTTTTTCCCTGACGCTATTACAATCCCTGCAACAATGGCTCCAGTTACCCCTAAAACTCCCAGACCAAACCTGTCCACCATAAAACCGAGAAGCGGAGCGTATATCATTGCAGAAACTGATTTTGCCTGAGATTCAATTGAAAGAATTGTAGCTCTGCGTTTTCCAGGCGAAACAAAATCAAATCTACCGACCTGCATGGGTCTCCATAAATTCTGTATCAGCTCTAACACCAAAAATACAAGAATAGCACCCACGTACCACTTTGCGAAAAGCATAAGGATCAAAGCTAGGTAACAAAACAAGTCAATCCACCATAAGATTGATGCACTCTGTTTTTCACCTCCAGCACGACTTACCAGGAGGTGAGAAAGGCGGGATCCCAATATGCCAAGCACCGCAAGCAGAAAGTATACAGCACCTGCAAGTGTAGCTGATCCTCTATCGCCTTGAAGTCCTGCAAGAATCGGAATGGACAAAGCAAGGGTTTTTAAAATTGGCTGTATATAATCTCCTGTAACCTTATGGATTCCTTGAAAACCCATTGTTTCAACCATTAATCTCCTGAGTGGAGCAAACTTCACAGCATCCATTACTGACTTTTTCATGATTACCAGGCTCTCACTCAGTGATTTTCCGCCGTGATCTTCACCTTCAAGATTGCTAGTGCACTATACAGCTTAAACTTTCGCATTCTGCTGGCTCTCCAGAGCCCCAGTGGCGTTACTAGTTCAATTGCATAGCGGTGCTATGCGCATAAACCAGTGCCTTACTGGAGCCCAGGATAACTGCGCATTATACCGATACATTAAGCTGTACAGTGTACTAGGGTATGAAAGAAGATTTATAAGATTAATCAAGTAAGGTGGAATGCAGAAAATAAATACTGATGAAAAAGTTCCAGTTCTCCATACAAGCGCGGCTGCAATGATGCTGGAAAGGGCTGTACCTGTTTTAGACCATGATCTTGTAATTCCATAAATTTTAGTCTTCTCATTTAGTCTGTTTTTGTTCTCCAGCCATTTGAATATCATAGCCTTGTGGGTTCCTGTTCTAAACGCATCTCCAATTGCAAAAAAGAACATTGCAAGAAAAAGCAAATAGAAGGATGAAAAGAATCCAAAAACCGCAAATGAAATGATGTAACCAGCCATGGAACCGGCCATACACAATCGTCTTCCATGAGAGTCAGCCAAAGCACCACTGGGGATCTCCATAATGGTAACAGCAAGTTCTCTAAAAGCTATCAGTAAACCAATCTGAAAGAAAGAAAGCCCTTTCTCAAGGAATACAAGCAGCAAAAAAGGTTCATAGTACTTCTGGTTCTTTAAAAACCATAAAGACCAAACCTCGCCAGCATTAGTGCTTCTGCCTCTTAAACATCCTACTAAAAAACTTCTTTAATCGCCCTGGTTTTCTGCCTCCGTCTTCTCCCACACTTTCTCCAGACAAATGAGACAAGATCGCTGACGAATCCACGTGTGAAGCTACAAGCTCCACAATCCTTTTGATTTTGTATTGTTCATGAGGTTCCACTTTAAAAATCTTCTGTGACAATTTTCCTGCTGACTTTTCAAGAGCCTGTCCAGTAAAATAAAGTGGAATTCCAGTTGAACGAAAAGCTTTAACCCTTCTGGAATCAGGTTCGCCACCACATACAATAACAGCCCCAGGTCCCTCAGCACCGGAAATTCGGGCAACCACAAGAGCATCAAGAATATCCGGCCTGGTATAATCAACAAGAAGTGATCGATTTGGATTTTTTCGAACTGTTCGCAGTACTTCTTCAGTGGAACCAAAAGCAGTTAAATGACCTGCAACCATTTCTCCTTCATGTGAATCAAAAGTCACTATAGGTTCCGCACTAATAGCTCTTTGCATAAGTCCCAAAGAAGGCCTAGCAATACTATCTTCGTATGGGATATACCCGAAAACTGGTATATTTCTATCAGCAAACCATTTACCAAGTAATAATTTTACCGTTTCCATTTTTGCAGGAAGAATCCTATTAATAACCACACCCAACACCGGAACCTTATAGTGGTAAAACATTGAGGCACACAAGCTGAATCTATCTATTGTTGAACCAATGCCCCCATCAAGCACAAGTATCACAGGAGTTCCCAGTATTTTAGCCACTTTAGCATTAGACATATCAAAAACACATCCAACACCAGGATGCCCAGTTCCCTCAACAAGAACCATTCGGTCTTTTTTTCCCAAAGCCCTGTATGCTCTTCTTATTCTACCTGGAAGGTCTGATGGTTCTCCAGTTTTTATATATCTTGCAGCAGCTCCATGTGAAGCCGCAAATGGAGCAGAGTTATCAAGTGAAAGCCCCATATCAAGTGCTCTATCAACAAACCATGAATCCTGCCCTACTTGTTCGCCTTCAACAAGTGTAGTCTTCTGCCCCAGTGGTTTAGTAAATGAAACACCATCCGGTAAGACTTTCCTAAACCCTTCAAGAAGACCAAGGCACAAAGTTGTTTTACCAGCATCTTTGCCTGCTCCGGCAATATAAAGTCCTTTTGCCATATTTCTCCAATCTTGTCTAATTGAATAAATTATACTTTATATCTTACGAATGAATCAACCCTGCCTGGTTCTGATTCTTTTCAGAAATACCTACTTGTTCGTTTTTACATACTACTATATAATTCAAACAGAAAAAAGTTCATCTACAATGGAAGGAAAAGCTCAGTGCCATCAAAATTTTCTTATGTATTTATTTTATTAATAGCTTTTCCATTGTTACTAGTTTCTCTCTATATCATAAGCGAAGCATCAACAGACAAGGCTTTAATAAAGGAAACTCGCAGGCTAGAAATGTTACCGATTGCGCATCTCCGTACTGAAAATCCTTCAGAATATGTTTCAAGATCGTGGAAAATTGAAAATGATTACACCACCCAGTTAAACCTTAAAATATTCTACAGGGAAACCGCCGCCTGGGCTGTGGGCATTTTCAGCATACTTCTTCTATTGCTGGGATTACTTGATTTCAGACTTTACCGACGAAGACTTTCTTCATATCAGAAAATGATTCTTGTTACGCTGGTTGAAAACAACATTGATTCTCTGCTTGAAAAAAGAGACAACAATGTATTTACAGATAAACACGGCAATAGAAACAATGAAAAATGGCATTTTGAAAAATCACTCTTCATCGAAAACGTTTTATACAAAGAGAATACAGGCAGATTACTTTTCAATAACGAAAAAATCTGCACCATGATTGATGAAATCATTGATGGTACTCTAAAATAATATTCGCCTTTTTTCTCAAAATACTATCGATGTAAAACTCTTGGAAACTCTTTAATAAACTCACTGATCTCATCCCGTACCCTGCGGTAATGAACAAGTGCTTGTTCTTCAGTCTCGGCATTAACTGCCAGCTTGGGAGGATCGTCAAAACCCCTGTGTATAACAGCTGTTTTAGCTGGAAAGTACGGGCATGTTTCGTGGGCATTATCACAAACGGTAACTACAAAATCAAATTCGGTTTCATCCAGATCTTCAACTGTTTTGCTGAAATGTTTTGAAATATCAATTCCTATCTCCTGCATAGCCTTAACTGCAAATGAGTTAAGACCGTGTTTAACTATTCCAGCAGAGTAGGATTCAATTACTTTACTGTTAAATTCTCGGCAAAGCCCCTCAGCCATCTGGCTTCGGCAGGAATTACCGGTACAAAGAAAAAGTACTTTTATTTTTTTATTCATTTTCCAGACTTCTTTCATTTTTCGCAACATGGCAACACTCACTGCCTTGTATCCATCTGCAAGTAGGGTGCGCAAGGAACATACCTGTTATCGGTGCAAGAATATAAATCCATAGATGTTGAAATTGCCCTGAAACAAGAGCAGGCCCTAAAGACCGAGCAGGGTTCATAGATGCACCAGATACAGGTCCACCCATCATGGCTTCCAGTGATACCATACCACCGATGGCCACACCAGCCATTATACCCTTTTCCTTGTGACCGGTGGAAATATTCAATATTACAAACATCAGAAAAAACGAAAGAACTACTTCCATAACAAATGCCTGCAATACATCTCCAGATGGAAGAGTAGATCCCAGATTGCCATGATTGGGGAAAAGCAATCGCAATAACCCTGCAGCTACCACTGCTCCAGTCATTTGACTGCTTATGTATGGAAGAACATCTTTCCTGTCTAACCGGCCTGCAAACATAAAACCAAGTGTTACTGCTGGGTTAATATGTGCTCCTGATATGTTACCAATAGAATAAATCATAACCATAACAATAAGCCCGAATACCAGACTTATTCCAATATGTCCAAGCGCTCCACCATACAAATCGGAAACAGCAATAGCCCCACACCCTGCAAACACCAAAGCGAAAGTACCCATACCTTCAGCAAGAAGTCTGTTGGTTTTCAAAATTTCTCCTTAAAAAAAGTTTATCCGTTACTTCTTTATAAGAATAATTCTAAATTGTTAATTCTGTGTTAACTAAAACTAAACTGGCGTGCCCTGAAATTCAAGGCACGCCAGCGAGGAGGGATATATAACCGGACAAAAAACAGGCTCTTACTTACCTGTTCTTACTTAACAATACCCTTTTTACAACAATAGGTTCCAGTACTATTTTATCTAAAACAGGCTTTTATTCCTCCGAAGGTAATTCTTGCAAGCGAAACACTGTAATCGTCTACCACATAATCATCAAAATAAAACATTGGTTCAGAACTATCAAAACCAGTGGCTACTCCGGTAAATCCTGAATCCAAGAGATACACAACATCCTCACAGGAACTATTAACAGATCCGTTAACGGAAAATGTAAGCTGAACCGGATTTGTACCTGTAACTTCAAAAGACAATGTATGCCATGTATCTTCGTTCAAAACTATGTAATCCTGCGCAAGCACAATCTGCTCTTCGGTCAAAGCATCTTGATAAGCAATAATAGTTGCACAAACTGGAGGCATTACGGAAACAATACCCCCCACATAAGCACCTTCAACCATATCTCCCCTGCAGACAAAACCAAAACCGGCACTGGAGCCGGAAAACTTTACTTCACTGGTTACAGAACCATCACTAAAACTTCCAGAAGAAAGATAAATAATGTTATCATTACCGTCCCACTGGGTCTCTGCAATTTGATTACTACCATCAGCGGATACTACAAGGTTCCCTCCCAAACCCATCCATAAACCAGTTGAAGATATGTCATCTCCAAGGGCATACGACTCAAAATCATCTGAAAAATCAACTGCAAGAAGCATTGCAGGGATAAGAATCAATAGGAAAAAATTTCTCATAACCAACTACCTTTCAAAAAATGCGCGTAAATACTAATATAGAACTATTTCTCTTGCAAACATCTGTATTAATATCTTCCATTATTCAAGAATAAACAAGTTTTGTAATTCCACAGTGATTTCTGCTTTTATTCGAACTCGATTTATACAAGAAGACCGGCACACAGGGGGTGAATCCGTGTGCCGGCCTATCCGCAAACTCGGAGGGATGGTGCGGATGATTTAATTCAGATCTACCGAAACACCTGTTACTGTGAAAATTACTCTTTCACAAATGTTTATTACTCTTTCTCCCACACGCTCAAGATTATGAGCTACCCAGTCAAGCATCATTGTTTGTTCAATACTGGATGGTTTTTCCATAATGAAAGTAATTAGCTCACGGTGCACCTGATTGTACAAAACATCAATCTGCAAATCTCGTGCAGGAATGGTTCTAGCAGCTTGCTCATCATCTTCAGCAAATGCACGAATTGCGTCATCAAGCATCTGCCCTGCTATTTCTTCCATTCTAGGAATATCAATAAGTGGTTTTATTAATTTCCCAGGACCTATTTTTAGACTAATTCTAGCAATCCCTTTTGCATAGTCTCCTATTCTTTCTATCTCTGTCGAAATCTGAAGAATGGAAAATAAAAGTCGGAGATCTGTGGCTACAGGTTGCTGTGTAGCAATGATGTTAAGACACTGTTCCTCAATTTCAAGACACTTCTGGTTGATCATCTCATCTGATTCTATAATAATGGATGCACCCTGCATGTCTCTTTTTTCCAGGTATCTTACTGATGCTGTTAGGTTCTTTCTTACCTCTCCTGTTACCTGAAACAGGTTTCTTTTTATCTCCTGTAACTCTCGGTCGAAACTGTCTCTACTCATTAGATTCTCCTGTCAGCCAAACCGGCCGCTGATGTAATCTTCGGTTCTTGAGTCCGAAGGGGTGGTAAAAATTTGCTTTGTGGCTCCAAACTCAATCAGGTTGCCAGAACGGTTTTCATCGGTAAGCATGAATGCTGTGTAATCACTGACTCGACCAGCCTGCTGCATATTGTGGGTAACTATAGCAATTGTATACTTGTTCTTCAGTTCATTCATTAATTCTTCTATCTTTAGTGTGGCAACTGGATCAAGCGCCGAAGCAGGCTCATCCATCAAGATCACCTCAGGGTTAACTGCTATTGCCCTAGCTATGCAAAGCCTCTGCTGCTGACCTCCTGAAAGAGACATTCCAGATTTCTGCAAATCATCCTTTACTTCATCCCAGAGCGCAGATCTTCTAAGACTTTTTTCAACAAGAACTGCAAGATCTGATTTATTCTTAGTACCATGAAGTCTTGGACCGTAAGCCACATTATCAAAAATTGATTTGGGAAAAGGGTTTGGTCTCTGAAAAACCATTCCAACTTTTCTTCGAAGCTCTACCACATCCTGCTTTCCCACATCTTTTCCATCAAGATAAACAGTTCCAGTTGTTGTCACACTTGGAATCAAGTCATTCATTCTGTTAAAACTTCTTAAGAATGTGCTTTTTCCACAACCTGAAGGACCAATAAAAGCTGTTACCCTGTTTGCGGGTATTTTTATGTTTATTTTGTTAAGAGCTTTAAACTGCCCATAAAAAAGGCTGTAATCTTCGGCCTGCATTCTTGTTACTTCAGTTTCCAATTTATTCACCCCTAGTTCTATTTCGCTGCTATTTTGCTGGTTATCATGTTGATAGTCAAATTCATTACAATTATCAGACCCACCAGCACGGCAGCGGTGGACATTGCTTTATCAAAAGCCCTTGTTTCCATTGCCAGGTAATAAACATGCAAAGCCATTGTTCTTCCGCCGGACATCAATGAGTGAGGTACTCTGTAACTGCCTCCAAGGGTTACGAAGAAAATTGCAGTTTCGCTGACTATACGCCCTGCACTAAGAAGAATGCCTGTGGAAATTCCACGAAATGCTGCAGGCAGAACCACTTTCCATGTTGTTTCCCAACGATTTGCTCCAAGCGCCAAGGAGCCCTCCCTGTACCCGGAAGGAACTGATTTTAATGCTTCTTCGGTTGTTCTTATGATCACAGGAATTATCAGGCAAGCTCCTGCAAGAGATGCAGAAAGAATTGAGAAACCAAAATTCAATGCGGAAACAAAAAGCGCATAACCGAACAGGCCGAAAACAATTGATGGAACTCCGGCTAAGGTCTCTACACCAAATCTTGCCACTGTAACAAGTTTGCGAACAACCTTATTTTCGGTATTTGCTGAATATTCAGTTAAATATATCGCTGCGCCAACACCCAAAGGCGTTGCAAAAGTCAAAGTTACAACAATCATGTAAAATGTTGTAACTACTGTCGAATAAATTCCTCCATCACCGGAAAGCCCACCACGAGGTGATGTTGTAAAAAAGTCCAAAGATATGCCAGGAAACCCTTTTACAAAAATGTAACCAACTACAAAAGCCATTATAAGTACTGCAACTATCCCCGCCAGCCAGAACATTCCAAATGCAGCATTCTGGGTCAACATTCTTTTATTCATTACTGTGCTCCTTTTTTCAAAAGGAATCTAGCTGAACTATTTACAAGCATTATTAAAATGAACAAGACAACTCCTGTGGCAAATAGTGCACTCTCATGCACACCAGTGGCGTAAGAAATTTCAACTGCAATATTCCCAGTCAGAGTTCGCGCCCTGCTTAAAAATATGCTCAAAGGATTATCAGTCATTGCAGTAGGCAGTATCACAGAATTTCCAATTACCATTATCATTGCAATTGTTTCACCAAGAGCTCTTCCTAACCCAAGAACAACTGCACTGATGATGCCTGGCCTAGCCGCAGGAATCATAACTCTGGAAATTGTTTCCCACTTTGTGGCTCCAAGAGCTAAAGAACCCTCTTTGTAACCTCGTGGGACGCTTCTTATTGCGAATTCTGATATGTTAGCAATTGTTGGTAAAACCATCACTGCAAGCACTATAGATGCAGATAGCAGACCAAAACCAGCATTGCCTGGAGCTGGAATCATTCTTACAAGAGGCACAATTATCACCATTCCGAACAAACCATATACCACCGATGGTATTCCTGCCAGCAACTCTATTGAAGGCCTAACAACTCTTACAATCCACTCTGGGGCTATCTCAGAGAGGAAAACTGCGGTACCAAGAGCCAGGGGTACTCCGATTATTATGGCCCCAAGGGTAACAAGTCCGCTTCCAGCTATCATTGCCAGAATACCAAACTCACCATTTCCCGGTCTCCAGGTTGTGCCTGAAAGCATTTTCCAGACACCTATCTCCCGGAACGCCGGCATTGCTTCTTTTAAGGTAAAAACGAAAATCAGAAGCACAATCAAAACCGAGGCCAGAGCAGAAATTAGTAGAACTGTCTTCATTATCTTTTCTAAACCTGTTCGCCGGGTTCCGGAAGTCATATTTTTCTCCCTGCTTAGATGGGTAAGTAGCCCTCAGCAGCTACTATTGCCTGACCATCTTCGCCGACTATGAACTGAAGCCACTGAGCAACTGCACCGGTGGGCTCACCATAAGTAACCATGTTCAAAGGTCTTACTACTGGGTAAGTTCCAGCGTTAACATTCTCTGGTGTTGGCAAGGCGCCATCTATTGCAACCGGTTTAGTACTATCATCAAGATATCCGAAACTGATAAAAGCAATGCAGCCAGGAGTGGTAGCCACTGTTGTGCGAATTGCACCGTTTGAAGGTTGAAGAATTGCAGTTTCACTGATAAGCGATTCATCCATTACAAGGTCTTCAAAAGCAGAACGAGTACCAGAACCTTCTTCGCGAGCAGCTACTATTATCATGCCAGCTGATCCACCGACTTCACTCCAGTCAGTGATTTCGCCTGCAAAAATATCTCTTGCCTGTTCCATTGTGAGCCCATTTATGTCAAGATCAGGATTTGCAACAATTGCTATTCCATCACGAGCAATTGTATGAATCACTATTTCTGGGCAATCCTGAATTTCACTGTCTTTGATCTCTCTGGAAGCCATTCCAATATCTGCAGTCTGTTCAGCAGCACTCTTTACACCAACACTGCTTCCACCACCACTGATTGTTACAAGAACATTTGGATGAATAGCCTCGTAAGCTTCACTAAGAAGTTCAGCAAGAGGTTGAACAGTTGTTGAGCCTACAACACTGATCTCTACTTCTTCAACAGCTTCTGTACCATCAGCAGTGGCCTGCTCACCACAAGCTCCCAAAAGTGTCATTCCAGCAAGAGTTATAATTCCAATCAAATTGCTTTTCATTTTTTCCCTTTCAAGGAACCTTAGGGTGCCAAAATCTGTGACACCCACAGGTTACCAGTTTAATTAACTGTGTTTATTAAAACTTCATTCTCCAGCCGAAGTACATGTCTGTGTAACTGTCTTCGTCTTCGCTCTGGAATGTGTAGTTGCGCATACCAATCTGTACTGTATTTTTGCTGCTGTATAAATCAAGATTAAGGCAGAAGTCTATTGCACCCTCATCATCCTCAGGGTCATCACCAGCGTATCCAGGGTTATTGTTTTCGTATCGAAGGGCCGGTCTTACTGCCTGCAGCATATTTCCATCAAGGTCAAAGTTTGCAAGAAGAGTAACAGCATAACCATTAGCATTTGTCCAGTCTGAATCATCTTCCATTGGTTCACCGATCACCATGTACTCACCAATGAAGGATAGGTTTACTGTTTCACTAAGTGGCTGATTGATTATTGTATAAAAATCAAGTGCTGTTGCGGAAATGGTTGTTTCGCCTGTTGAATCCGCATCTTCTGAATAACTTCCAAAAGCTCCTGCAACCTGAATACCGTCCATAGGTTCAAAAACAGCGCGAGCAGTAAAGCTTTTGTGGCTATCATCTTCCGGTTCATTGTCTCCAGCACCGTTTGTGTATGCAAGGTCAATATTAGCTAAGCCAAAATCCAGCCCTACATTTGCGCCAATGTCGCGTTTGCCAAAATCACCAAAAGTGTCTGCAAGTAAAGCACGATCGCGGAAGTACATACTGCTTCCCGAGCGGGTATAGCAGTGACCAAAAGGTCTTTTGAAGTGACCCATTGTAAATGTTACTGCCTGACTGAAATGCATATTGATTGTAATGTCTTCAGTTGTAAGACTAAGATCTTCAAAATCTCCTGTGTACTTTGTTGGCTGAGATTTAAAAGCTATCTTTGCATCAACCCAGTCATTTAAACGGGGATACCATTCGATTGTTGCAAGCACACTGAAACCATTATCAGGATCTGCATCTTCTTCGCCGTACGTATTAAATGTATTAATTACATAACCCTTAAACTTAAGAAGCTCTGCTCCACCTGTGGAGAATTCACCTGTGGCCATAGCAACTGTGGCCAGAACTAAAGCCAGAATCATAATGTTACGCACTTGAAACCCCATTTCAATTATTGTTTAATCACCGATTCAATACCGATGACAAGCGTAACATTGATTTGAGTTGTTAAGGGAATATTTGGAAAGTGTTAAGGAATTGTTAAGAAAGATAGAAAAAAAAAGAGAAAGAAAAA
>JAOZUR010000068.1 GCA_029938555.1 Candidatus Sabulitectum sp.
GACTACTCAGCAGAACATAAGTCAGCATATTGCAAGTATTTATAAAGAACATGAGCTACCTGCTGAAGCAACTGACAAGAAATACTTGTCAGTTCGAAAGGAAGGGAATCGCCAGGTTCAACGTCAGCTGGATTATTGCAATTTGGATATGATTATTTCAGTGGGGTATAGAGTAAAGAGCAGATGCCAGCAGACCCAATATGGGAGTTAGCAGTTTTAGAGGGGCAAAAGTTCGAAAACGGGATGTAACCATAGCCAAAAACTATTTGAATGAAGATGAATTGGCTTCTCTTAACAACCTTGTTGAACAGTATTTGATTTTTGCGCAGGGGCAGGCAAAACGTCGCATTCCAATGTACATGAATGACTGGCTGGATAAATTAGATGCTTTTTTCATTAGCACAGCCTGTATTCTATTGAACTGTTACTTTGAGAGCATACATAATATGTTTCCACATAACTCTCCAGTTTGAAAACTAGTTAAAGTTTATTGTATTTTTAGTTGTTTAAGAAAGGTCACTGATGAAAATTCTGTTTATGGTATTTCTTGTTTTATCCTCTGTGTTTGCCACAGAGCTGTCTATTTGTGGTTCAGAAGAACTGCTTCCTATTGGTTTTACAGATGAAGAGCTTACCAGGGTTACTGAAATTGGAACTTACCAGGATGGAACAGAACCACCTCCTTCTGGTGTTAGAAATCCCGGAGAATTTGAACCATCCACAGGCATAATGGTCAGATGGCCTCTTGGAGTGCCGTATGATTTTTTGATTGATGTATCAGATAATAGTGAACTATGGATAATTTGCTCTTCTTCTGATCAAGCTTCAGCAACTTCAGCTTTGACTTCTGCCGGTGTAAATATGAGTAATACTTTTTTCATAACAGCTGGTACAAACTCTATTTGGGTTAGGGATTATGGTCCATGGTTTATTGTGCTTTCTGACGGAACTCAGGGAATTTTTGATTATGATTACAACCGTCCACGACCACTTGATGATCTTATTCCACAGGTTATCGGAGACCAGTGGGAAGTTCCTGTTTATCGATCAGATCTGATTCATACCGGTGGTAATTACATGTCAGGTGGGCTTGGCGAAGCAATGTCTACTGATCTTGTTTATGTTGAAGATCCTCATTCTGACCAGTGGGTTGATGATCAGATGATGATGTACCTGGGTATCTCTGAATACACTACTTTTGAAGATCCACAGGCCAGTTACATTGATCATATTGACTGTTGGAGCAAAATGTTAAGCCCTGATCGAATCATGGTGCTTCAGGTGCCTCCAGCTCACCAGGATTATGCAGCACTTGAGGCTGTTGCCGATCTTATTGCAACTTCTCCTTCTCCGTATGGTCATCCTTGGGAAGTATACAGGGTATTTTCAAGTGGCACAGAAGGTTATGTTAATGGTCTGCTTCATAATGATACATACTATATGCCTGTGTGGAATACAGCTAACGATACTCCTGCTGCTGCTGCTTTTACCACTGCTCTTCCCGGTTACACTGTTAAACCTTTTTACTATTCGGGTTTTTTGAATACCGATGCACTTCATTGCAGAAGTCGAAATGTCATGGACATGTATATGTTGCAGCTTCTTCATACACCTGTTGCCAGTGAGCAGTCTGGTTATCCTGTAACAATTGAGGCATTCATTAAACCTAATCCTGAGAATACTCTTGTTTCTACAAATCTTTTCTACAGAGTTGATTCAGGTAGTTTTACAGAGGTTGTCATGACAGCCTCTGGTACTGACTTGTTTTCTGCAGTAATTCCAGCAAATGCCGATGGATCTTTTGTTGAATATTATATCAAGGTTGAAGATTCATCCGGTAGAGAAGTTAACCATCCTCAGTTTGCACCAGCAACCTGGTTTAATGAATACACAGTTTCCTCAACAGGAATAGCTTCAAATGGTGTTTCTTCCGTAACGCCACTTATGCTTGGTGCCAATCCGTTTAATAGTATTTTGGCATTTTCAGGACAGCCTTTAACAACTTTTTCTGTGTTTGATGCAACAGGAAGAATTGTGTTCAGTTCAATTGCTGATGATAATGGTTTGATGGAATGGAACCCTGCAGAGTCTGCAACGAATGGTGTTTACTTTGCCCGTTTTGTTTTTAACGGTTCAATTTTCACAGCTAGGGCTGTTCTTCTGCGGTAATACAGTTTTACTACTAAGCCTCTTTCGTTTTTAATGGAAGAGGCTTTCGTTTTGTAAAATGATAACACAAGATCTATAAATCAAACCATTTTATCTGTACTTGTAGTTTATCCAACCGCCAGCCATTACAAGCAGTGCACCAGCTAGAACTGTTGTTGGTGGAACCTGTTTAAAGATTGTGATTTGCCAGAATACAGAAAAAACCACACCCAGGTAACCATATATTGCGACCTTTCCACCTGAAGCAAATCTGTAAGCTGTGGTCATAAGAATCTGACCAAGAACACCGGCGACACCTATTCCCAGCAGGGGAACTATTGTGTTTTTGTTAGGCATTACTCCATTTGTTATGGTTTTTGGTAAAAATGCGATTATTGAAAACACACTAAACCAGAAGACTATGCGCAGGGGAGAATCGTATTTTCTTAAAGCCCTTAAGGTGGTATAAGCTGCACCAGCAAAAACAGCTGAAGCAAGGGCTAATAGAATTGATGAAGAAATAGGCGTTCCAACTGGATTTGCAACAAGTGCAACTCCTGCAAAAGCAATTGTAATTGCAGCAATTTGTATTTTTTTTAGTTTTTCACCTAGGAACAACCAGGCGAATAGAAGAACGAAAAATGGACTAAGTCTGTTAATAGTCACAGTATCAGCCAGTGGAAGATTTTCAAGAGCTACAAAATACAAAACCATTCCAATAGTACCGAAAGCACTTCTTAGAAATAGTAACCAGGGTTTTCCAGATACAAGCGATTCACCCTTTTTTTTAAGTAAAACAAAGGTAACAATTGCAGCTATTATTCCTCGGGCAACTAGTTTTTCACTTGTTGGAATACCTGATTCTGCAGGAATCAGTTTTACTGCAACAGGAACCAGTGAAAGAAAGAAGGCTGCCGATGTCATGAACAGTGCAGCTTTTGTATCTTTTGTCAAACTGTTACCAACCTGTATTCTCGTTTACCGAGCCCTATTTTCTCACCAATACGCAGTTGTTCATTACCATCTCTGTCTGGTCTAATTTTAAGAAATTTGTCAAAACCAGCAGCAGCATTATCATCAAGCGGGGAAGCAGCAGTCACAAGATCAAGAGAGGCCTGATCAATAGCTACAGGATCTGAGGAAGCCAGTACACCTATGTCTTTAACAAGTGGTGGCCCTTCGTTTCTCATGCAATCACAGTCAGGGGAAATGTTTATGAGGAAATTAACATATACTGGTATAGTAGTGGCCATTGATGCACCTAGTGCATATTCAACCATTCGGTTCATAAAAGTTAAAGATTCCTGGTTCCAACTGATTCCAATTGCACCTGTTGGGCATCGTTGAATACATTCACCACAGCCTGTGCATCTCTGCTCGTTAATCTGAACTGTTTTTTCAAGGGTATCAATAGCAGAAGAACCACATACTGATATACATGCTTTACACAAGGTACATTTTTTTGATTTCACAAATGGTTTAACTGAGGAATGCTGGTACAATTTACCGGCTTTTGCAGCCCATCCCATACCGAGATGTTTTATTGATCCTCCAAAACCAGCAAGAAGGTGCCCTTTGAAATGGCTAACCATTACTGCATTGTCAGTCCTTGCAAGAATAGAAGCCAGTCTTGCAGTGGTTGTTGTGCAGTGTGAAGGAAGTTTTACCGGAAACTCATCTGTTCCAGTAAGGCCGTCAGCAACGATGAATGGTGGAAGATCTGGCATTCGGAACCCGTGATCATAAGCCAGAGTGACATAATCAGGGGCTGTCATTCTTCTTCCTCCATACAGAACAGTAGTGTCTGTAAGAAAGCTTCTACGGTATGGAAGCTCTAATGCTTCAACAATGTGTTTTACCAATGGCGCAGGTATATATGAAGAGTTCCCCTCTTCGCCTGGGTGTATCTTAACTGCTGTTAAGTTGTTATCTTTATCTTGAAATTTTGATTTGTATGGAGATAGAAGTTTTTCAAACCCATTCTGGTTTATTTGTTTTACATCCAAGAACCTTACATCAATCATATCAAGCCACCTTTCTAGTTACCTTAATATAGTGTTCCGCACAACCTTCCTTGCTTATTGTGTTTTATTAGCGTATTCTTACCTCATGAGTAGTTTAGTATGGGTTGAACTTGAAGCTGACAGGCCCGATCATAATCTGGCCGAAATAAAACGAAGCAGTGATTTTAAAGGGCTTCATTGTGCTGTTGTGAAAAGCAATGCTTATGGACATGGTATAAAGGAAATTCTTCCTCTGTTGACCTTGGCAGATTGGCTTGCAGTTAACAGCCTTGATGAGGGTCTTGAAATACGAGAACTGGGTGAAAAAAGACCAATTCTGCTTTTGGGCCATGTACCACTCAATAGACTTAACGAAGCCCGACAAGCTGATTTACAGTTTATTCTTTGTAATCAAAAGACCCTTGAGGTTATAAGTAAATTGCCGGTAACAGATAAGAATTTTTCTCTTCACATAAAGGTAGAAACAGGTACCTGGAGGCAGGGTGTTTCTCCTGAAGATGTTGTTTCTATTGCTCAAAAAATAAAAGAGATGCCTGGTGTTGTTTTTCAAGGTATTTATACACATTTTGCAAATATTGAAGATACTTTGAACCATCAATATGCAGAAAAGCAGCTTGAAATATTTGAGAGTGTTTTAGATCAACTGAGAAAAGCTGGTTTTTCTCCTCCTATCGTTCATTCTGCTTGTACCGCTGCTGCTATTCTTTTTGCTAAAACTCATTTTTCTATGATAAGAACAGGGATCGGTTTGTATGGTTTATGGCCTTCTAGGGAAACAAAACTTTCTGCTGAATCTATTGGTTGCAAAGTGCCTAACCTTAAACCTGTATTATCTTGGAAAACTAAAATAGTTCAGATTAAAAATGTACCTTCAGGCAGTTTTATTAGCTATGGAGGAACTTACAAAACAACAAGAGACTCTGTAATTGCTGTTCTACCTGTTGGTTATGCCGATGGTTATAGAAGGTCTATCAGTAATACAGGCTGGGTTCTTGTAAACAATCAGAGAGCTCCAATATTAGGTAGAGTCTGCATGAACCTGTGTATGGTTGATATTACAGATCATCATGAAGTACATCTTGAGGATGAAGTGATTCTTCTTGGAAGAAGCGAAAACGAAGAAATCACAGCGGAGCTTTTGGGGCAGTGGATGGGAACAATTAATTATGAGGTTATAGCCGGCATTAGTTCATTGCTTCCCAGGAAGATAGTGAAAGGAGCACTGAATGTATATTGAGGCAGTTGGAAGTAGTGGCTCAAAGAATACCGATTGCAAACTTGTTTGTATGAAACTTGGAAACAGGGTTCTGATTGATGCAGGAAGCGCTGCTTTGATTCCTGATGATGAATTGGATTTGGTTGATGTGGTTCTTCTTACCCATGCTCACCTTGATCACATACTTGATCTTGGTTTTATTCTTGACTCAATGGTTTCTCGTAGAACCCGTCCTCTGGTGGTTATGGGAAGTGAAGCTTGTCTGGGCATAGTAAAAAAACACTACATGAATGGTTTGTTGTGGCCTGACTTTTCAAAGATTCGTGTTAATAGTAAACCAATTCTTGAATACAGAGTCATCGCCGATGAAGTTTGGACAGACCTGCCGGGAGATGTTGAGTGTATGTCTGTTCCTGTTAATCATCCAGCCGGTGCAAGAGGTTTTTTGTTTAGAAGTAATGGGAAAACCATTGTTTATTCTGGAGATACAGGTCCTACGGAAAAACTATGGAAAATTGCCCGCGAGTACGGAGAGCCATCTGCTGTTATTATCGAAGTCTCTTTTCCTAACTCAAAACGGCATATTGCCATGGCTTCTGATCATCTCTGCCCAGCTCTTGCAGATGACGAGTTAAGTAAGCTCGATTACAAAAATGCTGATACATACGTCTTTCATATGAAGCCGTGGTTTGCAGAAAAAATAATAAAAGAGTTAGATCTTTTAAATAGAACTGTCACCTTGCTTAAACCAGGTAAAAGAATTGAGTTTATCTGATAGATTAATCTCGCATGCTCAGGTATAAAGAAGCCTGAAAGATCGATTTCAAGGTTGATATCAGCAGTGCCACAGTTAGAGCCCAAATCACAACAAATGCAGCCACATACAGGTTTGTAAAACCTGTAACAAACAGAAGAACTATCGCAGGTATTACAGCAAGAAAACCAAGTAATCCAAAACTTACGCCACCCACCAGCTGATGTCCCCAGTTTCCTTTTACATCTTTCCATGCGCTTTTCAGTGCGGTGAAAGGATCAACCCTGTCTATTACCAGCCGGGGTGCTACGAAAAAGGAAGCCATTGTCCACAAGGTTCCAATGCTGCCTGTTATTATGTTTCTTCTTCCTCCGCGGCCTTGTAACATCTTCAAAGCAACACCAACTGTTGCCTCAATCATTGCCCATGCTGCAATGAATGTTACCACAGCCCAGGATGCTTTGAATCCATCACTTATTGTGGGGTCTCCGCCTGCCATCCTGATTTCCGCACATGCTATAACGGCGCAGTTGAAAAAAGTTATCAGAAAGTAGTTGAAAAAGTAAAACAAAAATGCCAGAATAAAAAAACCGGCCTTATTAGTGTCGTATAGCTGAGTTACATCTCCACCAGCTGCGGAGATTGGGAAGTAGAAACTAATACTGACTATCAGGCAGAGCATTCCAGACAGAATGGGAAAAACTATTAACTCTTTATCAGCCATAAGAATTTTCCAGCTTTTTTGAACTGCATCAAAAGTTTGTGAAAAAACATTCATTTTCAACCATCCCTGCTATTGCTGAAAGCCTATAAGTTTCGTATTCTCAATCAATGCAGAAAATAACACCATTTACCAAGAAGAACATACCCGGCGATAAAGTGTGTCTTTTATCACACTATGCAGCTGTGGACAGTTCATTTTCATCAACGCTGAAAAAACTTTATGAACAGTCAATTCTTCATTCGGTTTTAGGCCCACAGCATGGTTACTGGGGAGAAACCCAGGATAACATGATAGAGTGGGAGGGGTATATACATAGTGAATATGGGGTTCCTGTAAACAGTCTTTACGGCAAAACAAGAATCCCAACAGATGAGATGTTATCAGGGGCAGATTGTGTTCTTATTGATCTTGTAGATATTGGAAGTAGATATTACACTTATATTTACTCCATGGCATTAACAATGGGGAAGTGTGCTCAATTGGGTATTCCTGTGGCGATTATAGAAAGACCAAACCCTCTTGGAACCACAATTATTGAAGGGCCTATTCTTAACCCTGATTATTCTTCGTTTGTTGGTCTTTACCCTATCCCTGTAAGACACGGGTTAACAATAGGTGAGCTTGCTCTGTTATTTGCAAAGATGGATGGGTTACCGGAACCTTTAATTCTCTCATTGAATCAAGAGCCCGGCTGGGTTATGCCTTCTCCCAATATGCCCACCAAAGATACAGCTCTTGTATACCCAGGCATGTGTCTTTTCGAGGCGACAAATCTTTCTGAGGGTAGAGGAACAACCAGACCATTTGAGATATTCGGGGCACCATGGCTAAACGCTTGGAAACTTTGCCATGACTTAAACGGTTCGGAATTTATGCAGGGTGCAGTTCTTCGACCTCATTTTTTCATTCCTACATTTAACAAACATGCGGGAATTAAATGTGCCGGTGCGCAAATACACATTACAGACAAAACTGTGTATCGATCATTTAGAGCCGGTCTTGGAATTCTTAATCACTGTTTTAAATACAAAGAAACCAGTTGGTTAAATCCTCCTTATGAGTATGAGTACAACTTGAAACCAATTGATATTCTTGCAGGAGACAATCATGTGAGACTTGCGGTTGATGCTGGTGATGTTGCGGCTCTTTTGTCTCTTTCGGTGACTTCTTCCAGTGTGTGGAAACAGACTGTTACTGGAATTGTTAACAATCCAAGTAGGTTCTTGTTCAATTGATGCTTATCTTTGGTATATTCCTTTCTTACTTATCTCATTGAAGGGAAACTAGTTTTGAAAATTGCTTTCATATCCGATATACATGGTAATCTTGCAGCTTTGAAAGCTGCTGAAGAAACCTTGAAAAAAAGAGAAGTTGATTTAATTGTGAACCTTGGGGATCTTGTTCAATACGGTTCTCAGCCGTCTGAAGTTATTGAATTTATCCAGAACAGTGAAATAGAATGTGTTCAGGGTAATTGCGATAGAGCTATTGCAAGGCGTAGAGACAATACTGGTGAGGAATACGAAAATCCTCACTGGCGAAATCTTGCAGCAGACTTTCTTCAGTGGACATCTGATCAGATTTCCCCAAAACAGAGGAAATGGTTGAAAAATCTACCGGAAGAATTACGATTTCAGGTGGGTAAAAAAACAATTTTGTGCGTACATGGACTGCCGGGTGATCAGGCTGTGGGGCTTCCAGAAGAAGCAGCAGCAGAAATTTATGATGCAATACTTTCCAGAGCGGGAGTTTCTATTGTAGCTTGCGGATTTACCCATGTACCCTCGGTTATCAGAAGACCAAACGGTATAATTATTAACCCAGGTTCTGTTGGTGGAGGATCTTTGCCTTGTGGTGGCACAGCAATGATCATCAACTTTCCGGTTGAAGGAGAGCCTGAAATAGAGACCCTTCAGTTTACATATTCGCTTGAAAGTATTAAAGCTGAATACGAAGAAGCAGGTATAGGAAATATTTTCTTTAACTGTATCAAACTAGGTCGTGACCAGCGAGGTAATTGGCATACGAACGATGCAAAACGGAGGCAGCAATGGGCAGAACTTTAATTGAAAAGATCATCACCGCTCACGGTGGTGGCGAATGTTCCGGTGGCGATGTGGTATGGATGGATATTGATAATCGCTCAGCAAGAGATTTTGCAGGGGCTAATGTAGTAGGTAATTTGGAGAAGTATGGTGGAGATATGCCAATCGCTGATCCAGAGAAAACATTTTTTACTTTTGATTGTAATGTGCCGGCAAATACTATTCCTTATGCTACAAATCAGCATAGAATCCGTATGTTTGCAAGAGAACAGAATCTTAAAATCTGGGATGTGGATGCTGGAATAGGTAGTCATGTTGTTATTGAAGAAGGTTTAGGTAGACCAGGTACAACAACCATAGGTACAGATAGCCATCTTAACATCATGGGTTCAGTGGGTGCCTTCGGGCAGGGAATGGGTGATGTTGATACTGCATTTGCATTCAAATCCGGTAAAGTCTGGTTTCAGGTTCCAAGTTCAGTAAGAGTTACCCTTACAGGTATGCCTGCACCAGGTACAGAGGCAAAAGACATTGCTCTTGCGATGTTAAAAGAATTTGGCAGCCATACGCTTCTTGGTAAATCTGTGGAAGTTCAAGGTCAGTGGTTTGATCAGGCAGCTCTTTCAGATTGCATTACTTTTTCAAGTCTTGGTACAGAGATGGGTGCTATCATTCTTCTTATTGCACCGAATCAGAATGTTCTTGATGCATTTGACATGAAAAAAGAAGAAGCTGTTTATGCGGATAGTGATGCTGTTTACGAGAAAGAATATACACTTGATATTTCCGGTCTTGAACCGCATTTGGCTGCTCCTCCCAATCCTCATAATGTACATCCAGTTTCGGAATACAAAAACACAGTTGTAGATGGTGTCTTTATTGGTAGTTGCACAAATGGTTCTTATGAGGATATGGCTTATGCAGCTAAATTGCTGAAGGGCAGAAAAGTTGCTGATGGTGTTATGCTTAAAGTGGTACCAGCCACAAGAAATACATGGATGAGATTGCTTCATGAAGGGCTTCTGACTGATCTTTTTGATGCAGGAGCAATTGTAAGCAATGCAGGTTGCGGTGGTTGTGCTTCTGGGCAAATTGGTATGACAGGATTAAAAGAGGTACAGGTAAGCACTTCCAACAGGAATTTCACAGGCAAGCAGGGCAAAGGAGATACATATCTTGCAGGTATTGGCACTGCTGTAGCAAGTGCTGTTCTTGGAAGAATAGCATCAGTTCATGAACTGAAGGAGGTATAGTTTTGGTCTCACTTCAACTTAAAGGTAGACTCTGGGTTCTTCAGCGTGATGGTGAGCTTATCAGTGACATCGACACAGATATGATTTTTCATAATCAGTATCTTGCAATAACTGATATCTCAAAGATGGGGCAATACTCATTTGATAATCTTGATGGTTTTAAGGATTTTGCACAGTTAGCAAAACCGGGAGATATGATCCTTGCTGGTGATAACTTTGGTAGTGGTAGTTCCAGACAGCAGGCAGTTGATTGTTTCAGAAACCTTGGGGTAACAGCGATTATTGCTAGATCCTATGGTGCAATTTACAAACGAAATGCAATCAACAGTGCTTTTCCTGTTATTACCATGGCTCAAGCGAAAGCAAGTGATTTTGAACACTTGGAAGTTTTAGAACTTGATATGGATAAAGGCTTTCTTGGTAAAAAAGAGGTTGAAGCAATGAGTGGTGTACAGAAAGACATTTTCTTTGCTGGTGGTCTTTTTGAGTATGCTGAAACGCTGAAATAAGGCTCTTTATTGAATAACAGAACCGGTAGCATATTTGATAGCAAAAAGTGGATTTTATCTATTTCACTTTTTCTCTTGTTGCTGCCGGTTTTTCTGTCGATTGTGCCATTTTTTTCTGGCTGGGGTTCGGAAATCCAGCAATCAGGAGATAATGCTCTTCTTGAAATGGCAACTGGTGAAGTTAGTTTTGGTGTTTTTACTGGGGCATATTCCAGATTTGGATTCCATCATCCAGGCCCTATGTATTTTTACATGAGGTATCCTCTGTATGCTTTTTCCGGTGGTAATGCTTCTTCTTTCTATATTTCTACAGCTCTAATTCTAGCTTTCTCTTTGTGGTTATCGTCTCGAATTATATGGAAAAATTCTTTTTCTGTTGATTCCACAATTTTTGCTTTTATCTGTTCCCTGTTTATGCTCACCTTGACTAGAACAATCTGGTTAAGTCAATGGAATCCGTTTGTTATAATTTTTCCCTTATTTTTGTTAATTGTTAGTGTAGCTGCATATTCAAGTAGAGCAAAAAATTCTATTTTTATTGCAGTTGTAAGCGGTTCATTTTTAGCACAAACCCATTTGGGAATGGTACCTGTTGTTGGTATTGTGTTTTTGTACATGATTATTATGATTTTTATTCAGCGATCTTATCAAATTAAAGGTATATTGATTTCTTTCCTTCTTCTTTTTTTGCTGTGGGTTCCTGTGATCGTTGACCAGCTTTCACCACATGGCTCACAGAATATTTCTATAATTTCTGAAGTACTGGGTAAATTTCCACCTATTGGAATATCTAGGTTATCTATTGTCTCATGGTTATCTACTGTAGTTTCAATAGAAATGTTTTTTTTAGGTCCGTGGATTAAAGCACATTTTCAATCACCTGTGATTTTCCATGTTAGTTTTGTCTTTTTAAGATCATTATTGCTTTTTTATGCATGGTTCCAAGCTAGGAAACAAAAAAATTGGAGTTTTGAAGTTCGATTGTGTGAACTTACTGTTTTGCTAACTTTTATTTCTTTGATTTCAGTATTTAATATTAGAGGTGATATTTATCAATATCTTACTTTGTGGTTTTCTGTAGTATCAGCTCTTTCCTGGTTTTCCATATTGATTGTTGTTTATAGGTTGAAATTTCTATACAGAAAAAAAACTGTTCAAATTGTTTTCTTGTGCCTATTGGTGATTACAGCTTTCTTAAATGTCAAAGAAATATTTACTGGGGGATTTTCTAAAGATCCACTTCAGATGCATGATACGGTTGTGGAATTTCTCTCTCAAGAATTTGTAACCGAGAATGTTTCCTTACATTCTAATGAAATTCTTATTGAGATAAGAGATGATGTTTTATGGCCAGAGATGGTTGGTTTAGCATGCAACTTGGGTAAACAAGGATTTGATGTAACTATTCAAGAAAACTATTCTTACATGCTGAATAGGCCTAATGTTTTAGTTGGGCATCCTCAAATAATCATTCTGTATTTTGATGAAAATAGGACAGTAAATATAGAGGTAAATTAAAGATTACATTTCTTCAAAATACTCATAACCATCAATAATATCAAGATAAACTCCATCAAATCCTGCGTTTAGAATTTTGAACAAATATGAATTTTCATCACCGAAAATTATATCCTGCCAAGAGCTGTCCCAGTATTTAACTTTGTAATTACCAGCCCAGTTTGGGTTTTCATCAAGTAACCATGCGGGACTTCCTGTTGTCCAACCGTTTTGCCAGTAGTAGCGATAGTCTTCCGCTTCGCCAATGCTCATGTAGCATATCACTAAACGGGTAGCTCCATTTGCTTTTGTCTTAAGTTGAGTAATTTCATCTGGTGTAAATATTACATCATTTTGAAAAAGATCCATGATTACTAAGTCATAGTTTGTATTTGAAACAGCTTGAATGAATTCTGTTTTTGATGGATAGTTTTCTCCGTTGATAAGGTACAAAAAGTTTTGTGCATCGTTTATATTGGCTATATTATCGGAATTCATATTATGAGGTGTAACTGGGTAGTCAGGGATATTGTTCAGGTCTCTTTCATTTGCAGCAAAAGAAACGAAACCATTCTCCTCATTTAACAAATATGAGTTATCCATTTTGGAATGGGTAAAGCAATAATCAGTTGAAAGAACTACAAGATTGTTTTCTTTCCAGAGTAAACAAAGATTCAGCAATTCATCAGAATCTTCTGCGGGAGTGATTTCATCATCATTGTAATAACCATAAAACATACTTTCTCGGCCTGTGGCGTTAACAGAGTTTATGTAAGTCTGGTTAACAACACCATAAATATCACCAGAGTCAGTGATTAGTGCTTGCCCGTTTTGAGGAATGATTAAGAAGTTATCTTGAATACTATGAGCATAAGCAGATAGACTTATTACAAAATCTCTCATTTCCATTCTATAGTTTGTATTGTCTGGTGTGGATCCACTTACGTCTTCACACCCTGTAACCAGCAGTAGTAAAGACAAACAAAATGTTACATTATTTTTCATCTGCTAACCTTCCGTATTGTTTTGATATCTAATCAAACAATAAAGGTAGGGTTCATTCAAGTCAATCAGATTCAAGTAGCTAAAAACCCCTGAAAACCATAGAGTTAGAAGAAGAGAATTCAGCTATCAGATGTACCCAAGCCCTTCAAGTCGTCTCATTTCTATATCGTATCTTTCATTTTGTGTGGGGTTGCATATGTTTGGCCAGGCCCAGTAATCCATTACTTCATTCAGCAAAAGTGAGTCTGTGGTCAGCCTGTTCAATTCACCTGGATCAACCTCAAGATTGAAGGTTTCACTTGAGTCAGATTCAACAAACCAAATTACTTTATTGGATTCTTGTACGCTTGCCACTGCAATAACTTCAGAAAGTGCACCACTTGATGGAATCAACCTTTCAGGTGGAATACTTCCAGTAACATTTATTCCTTCCACATGGGCTGGAATAGATATATTCAGATAGCTTAGAACTGTAGGCAGTAAGTCGAATTGGCCTGTATTTTCGTTAACAAGTGTTCCCGGTTCAATTCCTGGACCTGAGATGATGAATGGAATACGAAGAGCCTGCTGGTATAGATTGTTAGCATGACCATAATCTCCATGCTCCATGAATTCTTCGCCATGATCTGCTATTAGAATTACCAATGTGTTATCAAGTAAACCTAACTCACGCATCTCCTTGAAGAGTCTGGATAATTCACTGTCGGTCCATCTGATTTCTGAATCGTACATGGCTCTCATGTGTTCAATTAACACAGGATCATTACAGTTCTCTATTCCGGGCCATTCAGTTACACCACTGGCTCCAGATCGTTTGTAAAGTGTATCAAAAGGGGCTGGGGGATCATAGGGAAGATGTGGGTCTAAGAAGTGGATAGTAGTGAAAAAAGGTCCGTTAAATTCAGTGGAATTATAGTATTCAAGAAGAGCATTTATTGTAAGGTCAGCGTTGTCGCTACCATCTTCATTGAACCAGAAAAAATCATTTCCTTTTGTTATGCCAAATTTTTCACCAAGATATCCAATGTTAACAAAAGCAGCTGTCGAGTATCCATTTTCACCTAATATTGTCGTAATGGTTTGCATTTCAGGATCAAGACCATGTGAAAAACCGGAATAGTGACTGCATCCATGGCTTCTTTCTGTTAACCCAGTAAAAATTGAAGCCATGCCAGGCAAGGTCCACGGACCCTGAGCTTGGCAGTTTTTGAATAGTATTCCTGATGCTGCAAGACTGTCAATTGTGGGAGATGTGTCGCGATGATATCCATAACAGCCTAAATGGTCGGCATTTAGCGTATCAATAATAACAAGAAGAACATTCACCGGTTCATCCTCTCTATTGCCACCACAGGATAGAA
>JAOZUR010000114.1:0-1150 GCA_029938555.1 Candidatus Sabulitectum sp.
GTCCGGTAAACTCATTTTTTATCTTTTGACCCAATTCAGTAAGGCAATACTTCTGGTTAATGTTTTTGGGACTTTCTGGAATTGTCATTTGAACATATCCAAAAACTATTGTTGGTTCTATATAGTTATTCATAAAGCTTTTACGATCTCTAAGATTGAGAGTTTCCATAAGCTCAGTTCTTGATTTCTCTCCGACAAGAATGGCAATGAGTCTGTTCTGAAAACTCGATAACAACACTTTATCTTGCGGGGTGACATGGGGGGTGACATGGGGGGTGGCATGGGGGGTGACATGGGGGGTGACTTGATCGGTCAGGCTGGATTTTCTTTTGAAGGAAATGATGAACTTCCCTGGTTCAACAGAGAAAACCGGTTCCGGGATCTTCGCTTCCCGGCACCTGCTGATCATATCAATAGTACCGGTGCCTGCTTTTTCAATGTACCCTGCCCGATACATCGCTTCTGCTATCAGAGGGTTTGCTGGAACCGATGAATGAGGTTCATACAGTTTGCTAATAGACATATCTGAAGGCAATCTGCCGGGATTCCATATCTCCAGTCTATCTTTGAACAGCATTACCTGAACGCTGCTGTTACTGGTGTAATCTCTGTGAGCCACTGCGTTCACGACGGCTTCTCTGACAACCTGATGGGGAATCTCATACTCAACTGGAACCTGATTGCTTTCAATGGCTTCACCCACATAGCAATCAACCCTGGACATGACAAAGTCTACAGCCTGATCCACCATCTCGAAAACAGTTCCTTTGTAAATCTGATAGGAAGGTATTGGTTTGGTTACTGTGTTGCCGTAGAACATCATGCACTTAACTTCCGAGGTGATGAAGAAGTTCTGTGGCTTTTTACCAAAAAGAAGTATTGAAGCATTTCTGGGAGTATTGTCAGTGAGCAAGTTCAGATGCTTCAAAACAACTGATTTCTCAGTATTCTCAGCCATTGGGAATGATCTGACATTCCTCGCTCTCCTAATGAATTCCTCCATCTTGTCATCAGAGATGTCTTTAAGAGTTGCATTCTGGGAAGTCGACTCATCAAAGGGACCTGTGATTATCAATCTCTTTGACTCAAGAAAGGTGACCAATGCGTTATAGACAACCTCAATCAGCTCAGATTTATCCTGAAAGAGATG
>JAOZUR010000114.1:1250-4137 GCA_029938555.1 Candidatus Sabulitectum sp.
ATCACAATCGGCAACCTCTTCAAGGTAAACCGAATCGGGCTTCCGGTCTTCAGCAGGAGTATCCTCAAAGATGAATACTGTGAAAAATCTACATAGAAGTGCATTGCCCTGAATGAAGTCCTTAAGTGTTCTCCGCTCCTCAGCGAACTCGCTCTGAACACTGCTAATGAATATCTTCATTTTCTCTCACAATTTCTAACTTCACCAAAGACAGATTCAAATCGTGAACACTGGTTCAGCCAGTTCTTTTTCTGGTCGTACCTAAAGGAGATGACTGCGTAACCCATGTCTTCAAGGGCTTCTCTTTTCAGTTTGTCATCTGCTTTTGTTTTTGGTTCATCATGCACCGGACCATCGATATAGATTGCCAGATATTCGTACATAAAGTCTACTCTTGTATCGCACTCTTTTATTAGAACCTGTGATTGTGGCGGCAGGTGAAGATTGTTCTTCTGCAGCATTTCCAGCCACTCTTTTTCCAGACTGGAGTCGCAGAGATTCATGAGAGTATTTGCATGGTCTTCTCTTGTTCTTGAACCTGGAGAGATTTTATGATTGCCGTTTTTCAAACTTTGTAGAATATCTTTTATAGTATGTCTGTCTAGAATGCTGTGTTCCCTCTGGTTGTAGTAACTCATGAGGCATTCGTAACAAGCTTTGCTGCACTCTTCACTGTCTGCTGTGTCTACTCCGGTTGCGGGATCGAAATGACAGAGTTTAAGTGCTTCATCTGCTATTCTACTCAGTGAATGTGTGTCTTCAAAAATTCTTGCAAGAACACCTGCGCCACCTTCTGATGATTCGTAGAGCAGAATACTTGTGGGGTTGTTCTTGTCCGGCAGTGGTTCAGCTGCAAGCTCCCTATCTTCAATCTGATAAGCAATCTGAATTCCATTTTTAAGTGCAGCCATGAGAGAAAAGAAAGGACCGGGTTTGAGCTGCTCTGTTGGTTTAATTATCATGCAGTTCTTTGTGTCTTCCACATAAGGGATTACTCTTTTAGTTATTGGTGCTGTGGGATCAGTGTTGTTCTCATTCAGAGCTTTTTCTTTCTCCCATTTCCCCTTTTCCACATCAAGAACAAAACCAAGGACTTGTTTGTTCTTCCTGCGGTTCCATCCAAGGTTTATTCGCCATAGAGTTGCTGACGGGCCATAAGTGAGCTTCATTAATGGTAAACCCTCTTCATCGAAAACTTCACTTGTACGGTTGTAAGAACCGGTGGTTGTTTCAGCAAACTTCACAGCTGTTTTCAGTTCAAAGCCAGAACGCATTCTTTCCTCTTCGTCTGTACTTATGCGCTCCCGTCTTCTTGTTGAAACATTCTGAAGCCTGAACATGTTCTGCATGGTTACCGGTAGCTGAGCTTCACAGTATTTACAAAGATCGGGCCCTGGGGGTTGAGATATTGTGTGGAGATATCCGCACACCTCACAGATCTTGACCTCGCTTGTTTTTGGCTCTGTGCCTTCGATCTGAAAAATAACCTTCTCTATTTCATATTTTGCACCCTCATGGTAGATCACTGATCTGGGGCCAAATTCACTTATTGCCAGAAATCTGCTTCTTGAAAGGTATTCACTTGACTGGTTGCGCCTGCCTGGGATAAAAGCCGTAAGGGGAAGCCTGGGAAAGTTGTACCCAGGTAAGAAACCTTCACTGGCAAAGTAGCGGTAGCTGTAGAAATCACTGCCCATATCTGTATTTTCATTAAGCAGAAGTTCTCTCTGCCGTTCTGCTTCATCGTACAGCCTTTTTGCTTTTTGCCTGTCGTTCTTATCTCTTGACGAATCCTGCCTGATCCGGTGCTGATGTCTCATCTGACTCATTGCTGAAAGGTAAAGGTATCTCCACCTCTCCAGAGATTCCTCAAAGCGATTCATAACCTTGTTGAGTTCATCAGTGAACCAATTGTCTTTGTACCAGAATGTTTTTTTTAGGTCTGGTTCTATGTCCCTAAAAATCTGTGTTGCCCTTTCTCGGGCTCTATTTCTGGCATTTGCATCTGCAAGTCTTGTGCGAATTTCTTCAATAATCTCAGGTTTACTGCCGTCTTCCGGGAGTCTCAGTATATCCCTGAGTGATTTACCTAGCTTCACCCCAGTTTCAGAGAGCCAGATGGCATGAAGATGAGAACGAACAAGCTCTTCATTGGTCAGGTCAATTCTTGGTGGTATCACTGAACCTGCAACCATTTTCTCCGGTCTTTTAAAGAAGTACTGATCGTGTGGTCTGTTTCTGCCACAGTAGGTAAACACCAGTGCCGGCTGGCCGCTTCTGCCAGCACGACCGCTTCGCTGGGCATAGTTTGCAGGGTTGGGTGGTACATTTCGCATGTTAACCACATTCAACTGAGCAATGTCCACGCCAAGCTCCATTGTTGGTGAGCAGTAAAGAATGGGGAGTTTTGCACTCCTGAAGTCCTCTTCCCTCTGCTGTCTTACTTCACTTCTTACCTGGGCAGTGTGCTCTTTTGCATTGATCTTCAGAATTCTTCCTGCAACATCCATATAGAATCTCTTGAAATATGTATTTGTAGCTGATTCCGTATCTGATTCCTTAACAACTCTGATAGGATCCTGAAGAGGAGCGCTTCCGTCTCCTGCCTTCCAGATCATTGCAGCAGCCTTTAACTGATAACCCTCAATGGCGTTTCTTCCCCTTGAAGAAACTATTGCAACAAGTCCGCCAACTCTTAAAGCTTCTAGAAGATCATTAATGATCTGATCTGTTTCCTCCATGGTAAGCTTTTCCACGTAATCTGGAAGTGTAGAACTGCTTCTGAGGAACCTGCCCATGCCACCTCTACCTGACATGAAACGATACTTCTTGCTGTTGCTCAGGTACTTGTTGTCTTTCGGTCTTGCGAACGGGAATAGAACTGTTG